>JBAWXM010000016.1:0-30226 GCA_037144075.1 Lentisphaerota bacterium
GGGAGAAACAATGTTTTGTTTGCAGGGGAAACCTTGACAGTTCAAGGTTCCCCCTTGCATCCCTCCTCCCGAACTTTTCTTTGACGGATGAAATGACGAAAACTCTCATCTGTATTGCTGAGCATTTTTCATGTTCATAATTAGAAACTTATGAAAATGGCTATGTAAGAATCATTCTAAAGAGATAAACCTGCGAGCCAATTGCAAAACGCGCGTTTTGCAATTGGCCCTTGTAGAGTATATATTATGGAGTAGTTCAAAAATGACTGGTACTTTCTGCTGTTGTATCGAGGGCGCTTTCGGCTTTGCCGGTTCGTTACAAAGCTACGGCTTTGCTCCTCTCCGGCAACCCCAAAATTTCTCCCTGATATCATCATTATTAAAATACCACTTATTTCTTTACAACTCCTATCAGAATTGAGGGTGAAAATTTAACAATCAAAAAAAGATGGATGGAATTATGAAGCAGTTATCTCTTTTTGCCGCCGTCGCCGTACTTGTCGCCTTTATGTCCGGATGTACCGCAGTGTCGGAGTTCAAGCCTGAGGCCCCGATGATCATTAATTCGCAATTGAACAGGGATAACATCGAGATTCTTGATTCTGTCAAGGGGACATCCTATTCCAAGGCGTACTGTTTCTATGCAGTCCAGTCTATCGACGGCAAGATCGTTATTTTCGGCATCGGCCTGTTCGATGATAAATACGCCGCCATTCCCGGACATATCAATATCGGGCCGTCCACTTTGAGCCGCGCCTATTACGATGCGTTGACCAAACATCCCGAAGCTGATTACGTTATCCCCAAGACTTACAGCCGTACAGGATTTTCATCTTTCGGCTTCTATGAGCATACCGTCGTTGAAGTGAACGGCAAAGCAGTGAAGATCAAGACTGACAGCGAACTGAAGAAGTAAACTCTCCGCAAGCCTGGAGGCAGCTTAATCTGAAAGACAGGCCGGACGGCGTTCCCGGCAGGCAATATTCCGCGCAAAAAAATTAACACTTTATTGCAAATTTCAGTTGACTTAATCGGATTTGCGGGATAAAATTATAGTATTGAACCGGTTTTTAAAAAGATTAAAGTTAAAAATCGGTTTAAAACATATATAACAAATTAAGGTGTATCGATCATGAGTAACAAAGTCATCAAAGTCGGGATAGCCGGTTTTGGGCGCAGCGGTTACGGCATTCATGCCAATTGGCTGAAAAACGATGAGAAGTACAAGATCGTTGCCGTTGCCGACAATCTTCCGGAACGGCGTGAGGATGCGGTCAAGGAATTTGGCAGCAAAGTATATAATGATTATCAGGAAATGCTTGATGCAGGCGGTTTTGACCTGTTTGTCAACGCCACTCCGAGCCGTTTCCATGTGGAAGCGTCGCTGGCCGGACTGAAAAAAGGGTACAATCTCGTTAGCGAAAAACCCTCGGCCCGCACCGTGGAACAGTTTGACCAGATTGTAGCCGCCGCCAAAAAAGCGAAAAAGACCTTTTACCCCTTCCAGAATTCCCGTTTCTATCCGTTCTTCCAGAAAATGCGTCAGATTATTGATTCAGGCGTGCTGGGGGAAATCGTTTTCATCCGTTCCAACTGGAGCGGTTTCGCCCGCCGCTGGGACTGGCAGACACGGCAGGATCAACTGGGCGGCAATCTGCTGAATACCGGGCCGCATCCGGTTGATCAGGCAATCGTTCTGTTCGGCGAAGGCTATCCGGAAGTTTTCTGCAAAATGTACGCCAATCATGTTCCGTTCAAAGGCGACGCCGAAAATTTCTGCACGCTGACCATGCACGGCAAGAACAGGCCGACCATTGAGGTGGTACTGAACTCTTTCCAGGCCTATCCGCAGGGCGATATGTACAACATCAGCGGTACCCTTGGCGGCCTTACCGGCGGACCGAGCGGACTGAAATGGAAATATTTCAATCCGGCGGAAGCCCCCGATCAGAAAATGTGGGAACCATGGAGCCTGAACCGCGGTTATTGCGGTGAAACACTCCCGTGGATCAATGAATCCTGGGAATATACTGACACTAATTCCAACAGCACCGGTTTCAGCGGCATGGTCAAGGCCCTGTACAATGACCTGTATCAAGTTCTGGTTAACGGCGCGGAGCCGGAAATCAAGCATGAACAGGTCCGCCGCCAGATCTATGTAATGAATGAGGCGCATCGCCAGAATCCGTTGCCGAAGCGCAAACAATAACCGCTGAGGTAATTTCAAAAGTAGTCAGAATTCAGATACCAGTAGTCAGAATAATTGGAAAACTAACTGGATTTTAGGTAGAATTTTATTCTGAATTCTGGATTCTGTCTTCTGAATTGCCGCAAAACGCGAGTTTTGCAATTGGCTCAGCTATACTCTGCGCGGTTGAAAATTCAACTATAGATGAATTTTCAGCCGTGCAGAGTATATACCCGTATTGTTCAAGAATCTTAAACCCGGCTTTCACGCCGGGTTTTTTGTCTCCACCGCCAGTCTGAACACTGGCATAATCCTTACAATTTTGTAATGATTACAAATTTGTATTACAAGATTGTAACTATTTTGCATATATAATATTCTGGTTAAAAGTTGTAATTATTTTGTAATAAATTATTTATGCCATAATATATCATTATGGCATGAAAAATGTTTATATAAACGATGATTATTGAAATTTTAAGTTAAGATTTATATATTTAAGGAGACGGAAAAATGGATCAATCGGGCCAACAAAGCAGTTATCATCCGGACCAGCGCGGGTTGTATGATTTCAAAAATGAACACGACGCTTGCGGGGTGGGTTTTGTCGCCAACATTGACGGAAAGAAATCGCATAAAATTGTAGAACATGGAATCGAAGTGCTGAAACGGCTGCTGCATCGCGGGGCGGCCGGCGGCGATCCCGATACTGGAGACGGCGCGGGTATTCTGCTGCAGATTCCGGATGAATTTTTCCGCGGAGCCGGATTGGGCTTTGAACTGCCGCCGAACGGTGAATATGCCGTCGGCATGGTCTTCCTGCCGCAGGATGAAACCCTGCGCAAAAAATGTATGAATATCATCTGCGACACGGTTACTGGTGAAAGCCGCCGCTTTCTCGGCTGGAGAGATGTTCCAGTCGATGAACAGTCTCTGGGCAGGATCGCCCGCGATTCACGTCCTGACATCAAACAATTTTTTATAGCCGCCAGCAAGGACGACAAGGACGACGTCACGTTTGAACGCAAGCTTTATATTATCCGCAGAATGATTGAAAAGACGGTTGAGTCCGAAACCGGCGCCGGCGACCGCTTCTATGTGGTCAGCCTCTCCTGCCGGGTTATCATTTACAAAGGCCTGCTGATGGCGCCGCAGGTGCCGAAATTCTTCCCCGATCTTACCTGCAAAGAGTTGAAAAGCGCGCTGGCGATTGTGCATCAGCGCTACAGCACCAATACATTCCCGACCTGGCCGCTGGCGCAGCCGTTCCGTTTTCTGGCGCACAACGGCGAAATCAACACCCTGCGCGGCAACATCAACCAGATGAAAGCCAGGGAGAATTCGTTTGAATCCGACCTGTTCGGCAAGGACATTAAGAAGTTGCTGCCGATAGTCCAGGAGGGGCAGAGCGATTCCGCATGCCTCGACAATGCCCTGGAAATATTTGTAAACGCCGGCAGAAGCCTGCCGCATTCGATGATGATGCTGGTGCCTCAGGCATGGGGCAAAGATTATCACCTTGGTCACGACCTGCGCGGTTTCTTCGAGTACCATTCCGGCCTGATGGAACCATGGGACGGCCCGGCTGCGCTCGCGTTTTCCAACGGGAAAGCTGTCGGCGCGATGCTTGACCGCAACGGTCTGCGCCCGGCCCGCTATACCATCACCAAAGACAACTTTATCGTGCTGGCGTCGGAAACCGGCGTGCTGGATATCCCGGCGGACAATGTATTGAAGAAAGGGCGCCTCGGCGCCGGCCAGATGATTTACGTTGATCTGCGCAGAAAACGGGTAATGTTCGACGCGGAGATCAAGAATCTGGTTTCCAGAAGTCAGCCTTACCGCCGCTGGGTTGAAGAGAACAAGATTTCGCTGCACGGGTTGTTTGATTCGGTCGTTCCGACGATTGTCCGTAAAGATATTATCAAACAGCAAATGCTTTTCGGCTACACCCGTGAAGACATTAATATGATTATCAAGCCGATGGCCATGACCGGACACGAGCCGACCGGCTCAATGGGCAACGACGCCGCGCTGGCGGTACTTTCGGAAAAGCCGCAGCTGCTGTTCAATTACTTTAAACAACTGTTCGCGCAGGTTACCAACCCGGCGATCGACCCGATTCGCGAAGAACTGGTCATGAGCCTGATGACTTATATCGGCAACCAGGGCAATATTCTCGATGAAAAACCGCTGCATGCCCATCTGGTCAAGCTGAAAAACCCGATTCTGACGAATGAAGACCTGGAGCGTCTGCGTTCCTCGCAGGTTCCGTCATTTCAGGCGGCCACGCTTCAGATGGGATTCTATTCCGGCAATAACGGCAGAGGGCTGAGGCCGGCGGTGGAAGAACTCTCCCGTAAAGCGGAAGACGCCGTCAGAAGCGGCAAGAGCGTAATCATCCTCAGCGACAGAGGGCTTGGCGAAGGCCATGCGCCGATTCCGGCGCTGATGGCCGTCGCCGCCGTCAACCGGCATCTGAGCAAGTGCGGGCTCCGCACCAGTGCCGGACTGGTTCTGGAAACCGGCGAAGCCAGGGAGATCATGCATTATGTGCTGCTGCTGGGATACGGCACGACCGCGATCAACCCGTATCTGGCGCTGGAAACCGTAACCAGCATGGTTGAAAACGATCAAATGGAAAAAGTGGATACCACAACCGCAATAGAAAATTATATCAGCGCGGTTTGTAAAGGCATTCTCAAGGTCATGTCGAAAATGGGAATCTCGACGCTGCGCAGCTACCGCGGCGCACAGGTCTTTGAGGCCGTCGGACTGGATGAGAAAATGATCAATGACATTTTTACCGGAACCGCATCACGCATCGGCGGCATCAGCTACGAGGAAATCGCCATGGAGGCGAATGCGCGCTACCTTAAAGCGTTCAAGCCGGAACCCGGGACACTGGCAATCCTCGATGCCGGCGGCAGTTACCATTACCGCCAGAATGGCGAAGCGCATCTCTGGACGCCGGAAACCATTTCCACGTTCCAGCAGGCGGTGCGCAACAATGACCGGCAGAAATACCGGGAATACGCGGAATACATTAACCGGCAGGAAAAACATCTGTGCACGCTGCGCGGCTTGTTCAAATTCAAAAAAGTTAATCCGATTCCACTGGAGGAAGTCGAATCCGCTGCACAAATCGTCCGGCGGTTTGTTTCGGGCGCCATGTCCTTCGGCTCAATCAGCAAGGAAGCCCATGAAACTATTGCCATCGCCATGAACCGGCTCGGCGCCATGAGCAACAGCGGCGAAGGCGGCGAGGATCCGGAAAGATACAAGCGCCTGGCAAACAATGACAGTCTCTGCAGCGCCATCAAGCAGGTTGCCAGCGGCAGATTCGGCGTTACCGGCGAATATCTGATCAACGCCCGCGAACTCCAGATCAAAGTCGCCCAGGGCGCAAAACCCGGCGAAGGCGGCCAGTTGCCGGGCCATAAAGTTAATAAAGTAATCGCCAAAGTCAGACACTCAACGCCCGGCGTCACGTTGATTTCTCCGCCGCCGCATCACGACATTTACTCGATTGAAGACCTGGCGCAGTTGATTTACGATTTAAAAAATGCCAATGCCGCCGCCAGAATTTCGGTAAAACTGGTTTCTGAAGTAGGCGTGGGCACGGTAGCGGCGGGAGTGGCCAAGGGCCATGCCGACATGGTGCTGATCAGCGGACACGACGGCGGCACCGGCGCATCTCCGCTCACCTCCATCAAGCATGCCGGCCTGCCATGGGAACTCGGACTGGCTGAAACACAGCAGACACTGGTGCTTAACAACCTGCGCGACCGCATACGGGTCCAGGTTGACGGCCAGTTGAAAACCGGGCGCGACGTGATTATCGGCGCATTGCTTGGCGCGGAGGAGTTCGGGTTTGCCACAACGGTGCTGGTCTCCATCGGCTGCGTGATGATGCGCAAGTGCCACTCCAACACCTGTCCGGTTGGCGTTGCCACCCAGGACCCGGAACTGCGCAAGCTGTTCCGCGGCAAGCCGGAACATGTCCAGCATTTTCTGATGTTTATCGCGGAAGAAGTGCGCGAATATCTGGCGATGTTAGGTTTCAGGTCGCTGGAAGAGGCTGTCGGACGTTCCGACATGCTCGAAGTTAATGAAGCAATTAACTTCTGGAAAGCTAAAAATCTTGATTTTTCAAAGATATTTGAACGTTCCCGGGATTCGAGCCTGCCGGTGCGCTGCCTGAAAGCGCAGGATCACGGCATTGACAAGGCCTATGACCACAAGCTGATTCCGAAAATACAGGGTGCGCTGGAAAACCGGACGCCGGTTAAATTTGAAGAGACTATCTGCAATGTCGACCGTACCGCCGGCACTATGATGTCCAGCCTGATCGCCGGTAAATACGGCAATGCGGGACTGCCGGAAGACACCGTCAATATAACGTTCCGCGGCTGTGCCGGACAGAGTTTCGGCGCATTCCTGGCGCACGGCGTGACTTTCACTCTCATCGGCGAAGCCAACGATTATGTCGGCAAGGGACTTTCAGGCGGCAAAATCATCGTCCGCCCCCCGGAGAAGGTCGATTTTCAGCCTGAAGCAAACACTATTGCCGGCAACGTCCTGCTTTACGGGGCGACCGGTGGAAAATTGTTCATCAACGGTCAGGCCGGAGAACGTTTCGCCATCCGCAACAGCGGCGCGATTACGGTGGTTGAAGGGGTCGGCGATCACTGCTGCGAATACATGACCGGCGGCCGCGTCGTTGTCCTGGGCGTCGTCGGCGTCAACTTCGCCGCGGGGATGAGCGGGGGGATCGCCTATGTCTACGATGAAAACAACGATTTCGACCAGAAATGCAATCTCAATATGGTTGACCTGGAGCCGGTCGTGCTGCCGGCTGACATCGCGGAGCTGAAAGCGCTGATTGCTGAACATCTTGCCGCCACCGGCAGTCCGAAGGCCAAAACGATCCTGGATGAATGGGATGACTGCCTCCCGGCATTCGTCAAAGTATTCCCGATCGACTACCGGAAAGCGCTGGGGCAGATGCTCAAGGAAGACGAACAGATTGAACGCAAAATAGAAAACAATTAACTGATACTGAGGTGATATATGGGAAAGCCAAAAGGTTTTATTGAAATACAGCGGCAGGAACCGGAATACCGGATTGTCGAAGAACGGCTCAAAGATTTTAATGAAGTGGAAGTCCGTCTGACCGATGAACAGGTTAAGTTGCAGTCCGCCCGGTGCATGAACTGCGGCATTCCATTCTGCCATGGCTGCGGCTGTCCGCTGGCCAACGTCATTCCTGAAATGAATGAACTCATTTACAGCGGACAGTGGCGGGATGCGCTGAAGATTCTGCTTTCCACCAGCAACTTCCCGGAGTTTACCGGCAGAATCTGTCCGGCGCTCTGCGAAACTTCCTGCACTGTCGGTATCAACGGCGGCCCGGTCTCCGTCCGCCAGCTTGAATTATGGCTGGTCGAAAAAGGATTTAACGAAGGCGCGATAACGCCGTCCGTTCCGGCGGCAAGGACGGGCAGAAAGATCGCGGTAATCGGGTCAGGGCCTGCCGGTTTGGCGGTTGCCGACACTCTGAATAAAAAAGGGCACAGTGTTACAGTCTTTGAAAGGGATAAATATGCGGGCGGCCTGCTCCGCTACGGCATTCCCGACTTCAAATTGTCCAAAGCTGTCGTTCAGCGCCGGGTTGATCTCATGGCGGCGGAAGGCATATGTTTTGAAACCGGAGTCGAAATCGGCAAAGATATTGCCGGCAGTTATCTGAAAAGCCGGTTTGACGCCGTCTGCCTGTGCAACGGCGCAAAAACCCCGCGCGATCTTCCGGTTCCCGGACGGGAACTTGACGGCATCCATTTCGCGATGGATTATCTGCATCAGCAGAACTGCCGTGTTGCCGGCGAACCGGTAAAAGGGCAGGAGATTCTGGCTAAAGGCAGAAAAGTAGTTGTCATCGGCGGCGGGGATACCGGTTCCGACTGCGTCGGCACCGCTCTGCGGCAGGGCGCCATCGCCGTAACCCAGATCGAGATTATGCCGCAACCTCCGGAAGAGCGTCATGAATCCACCCCCTGGCCGCAATGGCCGTATCAGCTGCGCACCTCCAGCAGCCATAAAGAAGGCTGTGAACGGATGTGGAACGTATTGACAAAAAGTTTTTCCGGCAGCGGCAATATTAAAAAGCTGAATCTGGTAAAAGTCGAATGGGAGACCGATAAACTTGGACGCCCGGCAAAGATGAAAGAAATACCGGGTTCGGAATTTTCGCTGGATACAGACATGGTATTGCTGGCAATGGGTTTTACCGGGCCGCAGAAATTTGGCGCTATCGAGCAGTTCGGCGTTAAACTGGACGCCAGAGGCAACGTCACTGTTGATCAGGACGGACATACTTCCGAACATGGAATTTTTGCCGCCGGAGATATTGCCGTTGGCCCCTCCCTGGTAGTCCGGGCCATCGCCGCCGGCAGAAAAATAGCCGACACTGTTGACGCGTTCCTGAAAAAGAACTGAAGCCGTGAGACCGGCGGAGCCGATCGCGCCGCCGGTATACTCTGCACGGCTGAAAATTGAACATAGACGAGCAGGATTGTGGATTGGATTTTTTCGATCCGACTGATTGGCGATATACATATCGACTGAAGAAGGAACGGAGAAAGACGGGCGCAAGACACCCGCCGCAAAGCGGTTGCGATCTATTTTAAATTTTCAGCCGCGCAGAGTATAATTCAGCGTCCGGATTCCGCCAATTTTTTGATAAAACCGACAATTTCTTCAGGCGTCATCACATGTTTTGCCGCCTTCAGCTTCAGAGCTTCCCCCGGCATGCCGTAAACAACAGAACTTTCACTGTCCTGAACAACCGTTTCAGCACCGGAGTTGTGCAAATGCAATAAGCCCATGGCTCCATCCCTGCCCATGCCGGACATTAATACAGCAAGAGCGCCTGCGCCGTGGAATTTATTAATTGAATCGAAAAAAACATCAACCGACGGCGAAGGCATATTAATTTTAGTATCAGGCTCAATGGAAAAAGTATTTGCCGTTTTTAATGCGGAGATGCTTCCGCCGGGAGCAACATAGACCGTTCCCGGCTGTAAAATGTCGCCATCTTTCATGCTGGTGACAGGAAGCGGACTGACTTTGCTCAGCCATCCGATCAGTGAATCAGAGAATCCTTTAGGAATATGCTGGATAATGCATAGCGGAAACGGCAATTTTGCCGGCAGTATTTGCAGCATGCCGGCGAGAATCGGCGGTCCGCCGGTGGAGATTCCGATTGCCGCAATTTGACAGTTGACTGCTCCAATTGCCGCCGGAGCAATATATTCTGCTTCGTTTCTCTTAGGTGAGTTATAACGCCTGAAGACTTTTACTTTTGCCATATTCCGGACGAGATTAACAAGGTTTTCCACGCTATGCATATCTGCCGCCCCGGGTTTTTCAATCATGGCTACCGCGCCTGCCTGCATGGCGTTAAAATCATTTTCATGACTGCGGTTCAATGATGAGACCATTACTATCGGCACCGGGAATATCTGCAGAATAGCCTTGGTTGTTTCGTATCCATCGATGTCCGGCATATTGACATCCATAGTGATCAGATCCGGACGCAAGTCGACCGCCATTTTTATTGCCGCGCGTCCATTGCGCGCAACACCCGCCACAGCCATATCCGGCGTTTCTGAAAAAATGCTTTTAAGGATTTCGCAATATGTTGCGGAATCATCAACGATTAGAATCCGAATCATAGTTACAACAGCCTTTCAATGGTTTCAAGCAGATGATTCTGGCTGAAATCGCCTTTAGTTATGTACGCATCGGCGCCGCAGGCAATGCCGTGCTCGCGGTCCTCCCTGCGCGCCAGCGAGGTAACCAGCACCACCGGCAGTCCGGCAAACCGCTGGTCGGAGCGAACTTTTTCGGTCAACGCGAATCCGTCCATGCGCGGCATTTCAATATCGGAAACCAGCAGGTCTATTTTGGCGCCTTCCAGCAGTTTCCATGCCGCCATGCCGTCAACCGCGGTAATCACCTGATATCCGGCAGCTTCCAGAATATTGGTCAGAAGCGTTCTGGAAGTGATGGAGTCTTCGGCAATCATAATGACCGGCTGCTTGCGGTCTTTTTCCTGCCGGGCGCTTTCCAGCCGCCCGTGCTGTCCGCTGATTCCGGCTTTGATCAGGTCTCTGGAATTAAGCACCGGAACAACGGCGCCGCTGCCGGTTATCACCACGCCGGTAATATTGCGCACCCGCTGGAGAAGACAACCCAGCGGTTTGACGATCATTTCTATTTCCTGGATCACCGCCTCCACAATCAATGCGGCCTTTATGCCGGCAACCGACATAACCAGCGCTGGAAATGTTTCCTGTATATTGTCTGACTGCAATTCCAGAATTCCGGCCAGGTCAAATGCCGGGATGGTATCGCCGCGCACAGTGACGGACGGAACGCCTTTTATCGAACAGATGTTTTCGCGTTTCAGCAAGGCTGTATAAAGCAGCCCGTTCGTCGGCAGCGCAAACATTCTGCCTCCGGCTTTCAGCAGTATTCCGCGCTGCGCGGAAAGGGCGGCGGGCAGCAGAATGGTAAATGTGCAGCCATGACCAGTTTTATTGTCAATCCGGATCGTGCCGCCGACATTTTCAACTTTCTCCCGGACAATCGCCATGCCCAGGCCTCTGCCTGAAAGCGAAGTAATGATTTTGCTGGTGGAAAAACCGGAAAGGAAAATATAATTAATGACTTTATCTTCAGGCAAAGCATTGACGATACCAATCGGCAGATTGAATTTTTCGGATATTTTCAGCCGCAGCGAATCCAGATCTATGCCGCCGCCGTCATCGGAAACGGTAATTTCTATTTTTTTATCAGCAGTCACGCTGGTTGATAAATTGATTCTAGCCTCCGGGCGCTTGCCGGCCGCAATTCTTACGTCCTCTGATTCAATGCCGTGATCGGCGGAGTTGCGCAGGAGATGGATCAAAGGATCACGCAACTCATCAAGTATCCGGCGGTCAATTTCGATTTCGCCGCCGCTCATGGTAAACTCAAAATCCCGTCCCGTTTCTTTAATAATCTCCCGCATCATTCGGGGAAAACTGCCGGACAAAGACGAAAACGGCATCAGCGCGATGGTTTTCAACTCTTCGCGGAATTCGTCAATCATCTTGGAACATACGCGGGCGTCGCTCACGCCGCTGCTGTTCAACATGGAAAACTGGTGTGCAAAATGCTCAATTCTTCCGCCGAGATTTTCCAGATTGCGCTCCAGCAGTTCCAGCGACAATTGAAAATTATCTTTGCCTGAAGAAGAAGTGTCTTCCTGTTCCAGCGCTTTGATTTCCCGGTTTATCCTGAGCAGGATATTTTTGAACGACCGCTGCAGTTTACCCATTTCCTGCATATCGCCGCCAAGTTCATTCAACTGATTGAGGCGTTCACTGAAGATCATTTTCAGTGCGATAAGTTCGTCTGACTCCTGCAGCAGCCCGTCTATTTTCTCTTTGTTAACCCGCACTGAGTTGCCGGCCTGACGGGGGGGGTCCGGACGGTTTTCCAGGCCGGGTTTAGCCTCGACCGCCGGGCTGCCGGCGGTTGAATGGATGGCTGCGGGCGGCTCAGTTTTCGGAGACGGGCTCCAGAATTTTGTTTTATATGCAGCGACTGACTGTTCCGACCCGCGCATGAAGCTGTCCATATCACGGCATAAACCTTGCAGGCCGGTTATATATTTTTGGCTCTCCGGAGTTGCCATATACTGTTCGACAGCGACGATACCCCGCTGGAGCAAGTCCGCGATACTCGGAGTATATTTGAGCGACTCTTTTTTTAATGCTGAAAAAACATTTTCCGCCGACTGAAAGAACATTTCCAGCGGCTGCATCCCGACGGCGCGGGCTGCGCCTTTGAGGCTGTGCACATCACGGAATACAGTCTCAATCGCGCTGTCAAACTCCGGCTTGGAAGCTTCTTTTTCCAGAACGGCCAACTGGTTTTCGATAGACAGCAGCCGCTCGCCGGCCTCTTCCCGAAAGGCGGCTTGCAGCCTTTTGCGCAGTTCCTGTTCATCCATAGTCAGAGTAGTCCCGGTGCTGATTTAATTGGTTTTGAACTGTTCGGTCAGCGACTTCAGTTTTGCCGCCAGATCTTTCATGCTGACAGAGGCATATTCCAGCTGCTGCACGCCTTTCAGGCTCTGGTCGGTTGCGGTGCGGATACTGTCCAGCGCGACAGCCAGTTGATCTATCCCGATGATCTGCTGTTTGCCGGAAGCGGATATCTGGGCGGTGGCGTCGGCAGATTCGGAAATGCTTTCCGCCAGAGCGCTGATTGCTTCGCCGGCGGATTCAGACAGATGTACTCCGGCCTCAACTGCTTTGCTGCCGCGCTCAGTGGCCATGACGGCGCTGCTGGTGGCCTGCTGGATTTCATTAAGAATGCCGGAAACCTGTCTGGTCGAAGCTTTGGATTGCTCCGCCAGCGACTTGATTTCCTGGGCAACCACCGTGAATCCTTTGCCGAACTCCCCGGCCTTGGCCGCTTCAATCGCGGCGTTTACCGCCAGCAGATTAGACTGTTCCGCCAGGTCGTTGACGGTAAGAATGATTTCCCCGATACTCTGGGTCTGTCCGCTGAGTTTGACAATATTTTCAGCCAGCGCCATCATTTCTTCCTTGATGTTGCTCATGCCGTTGATCGCATCACGGGTGGCTTTGTTGCCATCGTCGGAAATCGAACTGACCCGGTTGGCGGTTTCGGAAACATGCGCCGCTTTGTCCGCGGCAACATGGGTCGTCTGTTTGACTTCCTCCATCGTGGTGGAAATTTCGGTAATGGCAGTGGCGGTCTCAGTGGAATTAGCCGCCAGTTCGGAGACAGCGGCGGATATTTCGACTATCGCCGCTGCCAGTTCACTGGTGCCTTCCTTGATTTTTGTCGTCTGCTCACGCAGCGAGAACAGCATCCGGTTGAAAGATTCTATTAAGACCCCGATTTCGTCATCGCGTTTAACATTTTCTATTTCGACCGTCAAGTCGTTATTTGCCAGTTTGACCACTTTTGACGTAAGCGAGACCAGCGGCTTCGACACCGATCTTGCGACCAGAAAACCGAGGAAGCAGGCGAGCAGGCCGAGGATCACACTGGCGATGATGATGTTTTTGATGATTGCGTATACCGGCGCTGTGATTTCCTGGGTTTCCACTTCCGCGACAATTGCCCAGTTAAGGTCGCCGGTGACTTTTTTTAAATCCAGTTTACTATATGAAACGAGCGCTTCGGCATCATGGGAATTTATCATGAAGCCAGTTTGTCCGGCTTCAGATTTGAAGGCGTCGTCGCGCATTTTATCTTTAACCTTGATTTTCATGATGCTTGGAACGCCTTCGTTCATACGTTTCCGGCAACTGGTGCGCATAAATCCGTCATCACCGATAATTACAGATTCTCCGGTTCTGCCCAAACCGGTCGGATCAAGCATTATGGCGTCGAGCTGGGAAAGATTTACTAAAAGCAATAAAACCCCTGCTGTTTTGCCATTATTGACAATCGGCGCTCCGACAAACATCGCAGGTCCGTTTACCGGCGAGTACTCGATGTAGTCCAGAAATTTCGACTTGCCGGCTTTGACAACTTTCTTGCAGAAATCTTCCAGCCTGGAATTGGGAAATGCTTTGACGACTTCGTCCTTGTTAACGCCTAAAGCATAAATCGGGGCGTTTTTATCGTCTGAATAAATGATAATACCAGCGTGTTCGCCTTTGGAACTCATTGGTTTCAGCGCAGCATCGGTTTCTGACGGGTTAAAATTCGGTTCGGCAACCAGTCCGATAACCCTCTTCAGGGCGGTTGCAGTTTCAGCGTCATTCAATGCCTCGCGCAAATGATCCGTCACCGCTTTGCCCTTGTTAATCCGCAGGCCGTCAAGCCCGGACGCCAGTTGTTTTTCCAGCGCATCCTGAGTCATCAATATTCCCAGGAATGTAACCAATCCCAGCGGAATCAGGGTTACGCCCATTACCAATAATACCAGTTTACGATTGATACTTCCGGTTATGAATCTAAACATAGTACCATCTCCTTAATAGATTATATTTTTACAGATGCTTGCTTCCGGCAATAATTGTTAACTAAAATTTATCTGTCTCTCACTATATAAACCTGTAAAAGCAAATACAAATTGCATTCAGGTAAAATTACATAAGATCTTCGCCCGGTTCCGCATCGATTACAATGGATTTATCGCCCCTGATTTTTTCATAATCCAGAATAATCAGCCGGTCGGCGGTAATATTTTTCAGCCATCTGGGCGGAGCGTCCTGCGCGGCGCGATGTTCTGTATCCTGTATCTCGTCTTTGAATACTGCTCGCTCACCGATAAGTTCGTGCACCAGGATACCGCATTCAAATTCATGGTCGCCGACTACCACTGCCAGCTTGCGGGTCTCTGTTCCGGTATCGGGCAGATTGAAAAACTTGATCAGATCTAGAACCGCGACAATCCTGCCGCGGAGATTGATTATTCCTGCCAGCCATGGCGGCGTGCATGGAATCATGGTCAGCGCGCCGGCCTCGCAGACTTCCCGCATAAAGCCGCACTCTATGCCATAATGTTCATTGCATATTCTGAATACAATTACGTCAAACGCCGCTTCGCGGTCTTTGCCTGTCATTGGCGCCGCCAGCGCCGCCGCTCTGGTGCGCAATATCTCCCGTTTGTGTTCCTGCTCCAGTTCTTTTTCTTTTTTCATGATATCCTTTCGTTGCGTCTGAAAAGACTACTGAGATATTATTTTAGTTATAGTTTCGCGCATGTTTCTGACAGTGATGCCTTCGCATCCGGCAACTTCCAGCGAGTCATCCAGCTTTGAAAGCAATTTTTCCGCATTGCGCAGATTTCGCAGCGCCTCTTTCCTGCCGCCGCTTTTAAGCTGAAGCATGCCGCTGGTAAAATATCCGGCAATATAATCAGGGTTCAAAAACAAAACATTCTTTAATTCGCGCAGCGCCGCTTCAACATCGCCGTTTTCACGCAGGATCTGGGCGCGCAGATAATGCGTTTCCGGATTAAGGTTATCGCCGTGTACTGCAACATTACTCCAGTGCAAAGCTAATTCAAGCTGTCCGGCGTCTGCGCAGCGCCGGGCGATGTCCGCCGCCTGTGCCGGACTGACTTCGGCTTTCGGGTCTTTCGCCATTTTCAGCAGTTCTGATGACGAAAGCTGCTGCTTCCTTTTTTTTTCTTCCGGTACCGGCGCAGGTTTTGATTTCGGCTTTGACTGCCGCGCCGGCGCTTCAGAGGGGCGTTCCGCCGGTTTCGACGGTTGACGGGGAGGCCTGGTTTTTGCCGCCTGAACACGCACAGGCAAGGCTTGTTCAGGCTCTGCCCGCATTTTTTTGTAAAAATATACTCCGGAACAATTTACCGGTTCAAAATGACATTGCGGATCGGCGGTAACTTCGGCGGGGGAAGTCAACAGCCAGCCTTCATCATGCAGCAGCGTTTGAAATTTATTAAAGATCCCATGAATTTGCTTTTGATTAAAATATATCAGCACGTTCCGGCATAAGATAATGTCCAGTTTTGGAACCGGAATCGCCGGATATTCCTGACTGAGCAGGTTATAACTGAAGAATTTCACTTTATTACAGATCCGCGGCTCAAGTTCATAGCGGTTTTTGCCGAGAGGCTTTAAGTATTTATGCAGATAGTCTTCTGGCAGCTCCCGGAATGACCACTCGGAATAGATCCCGGCCTCCGCCCGCCTTAAAAATTCCTGGTTTATGTCGGACGCATAGATATTAATTTTCGTCTGTAAAACCGGCTGAATTCCGGTATTATCCAGCAGCATTGCCAGCGAATAAGGCTCTTCCCCTGAAGAACACGCCGCGCACCAGATATTTAATTCATTCCGCCCTTCACTCCGGGCTGTTTCCGCCAGTTTCGGCAGAATGTCGGAATTAATTATATCAAAACATTCCTTGTGCCGGAAAAAATAGGTTTCGCCGACGGTAAAATACTCGATCAGCGAATCAATACCGTCAGTTCCGTTGGATTTAATCAGTTTGTCCACTAACTCCTGCGTGGATTTGAATCCCTGTTTGGCGGCGGCCATATCCAGATTTTTGTAGAGTTCGCGCTTCCTGAGTTTCAGGTGGCTGGTGCCGACATACTGCTCAAATATTTGCAGAAGTTTTTCAAAATGTTCATCTGCGATATTTTCCTGCATAAATCATCCTTTGGCAAGAACATCGTTCCAGAACGTTTTAAGCGACTCCCATGGGAGAATGTCCGGCTGAAACAGTTTTTCCGGGTTGTACACAGGAACAGGAATCCCGTCAACCTTGATTACGCCTTTCAAAAGCTCCGGGCAGGCGCCGTAATGCATCAATCCTGCGGAATAATCCCCATCCGGCTCTTTAATTACAGGTGTTGTTACGCTGCGGACAGCAATTTTTCCGGTGGAATGTTTGAGTATTATAAAAAAATTATCAGGTTCCAGCGGTGGAGCGGCAACCGACAACCGGCAGTGCAGATTAATTACCGGAACCGCCTCGCCCCGCAGATTAAGCAAGCCCTCTAAATAAGGCGGCATATCCGGAATCGCAACCAGCGCCACTGCACGCAGAACACGCTCGATATCGTTGATGTCAACTGCGCTTGCATGTTCTCCGACGTGGAACAGTAAAACACTATTATTTGCGACTGTTTTATCAGCGGGATCAATGACTGACATTTTGGCTTCCATTATTAGTTGGTTATCAATTGCCTGAAGTTAATATAGCATATTACAATCAATTTATGCAAATTTAAAAATACATTTTTGCAAATACAATTGTTACTCTTTGCCAGTGTTGCATTTGGGAGTTGTTCAAAAATAAAGTTTACAAGATTCGTGAAATATCCCGAGGTGATTTTGTGAATTGTCGGCGAGGCGCATACCTGAAGGTATGTAACGAACCGGCAAACACCAAAGCATCCGGGAGAATCGCGAAGATGTAAAGGTTATTTTTGAACGACTCCTTAATAGCTAAATAAACAAGATTTAAGCAAAATAATGTTGCATTTTGTTTTATTTCTAATATACTATGGGAATATAGTTCAACACACAAACAGTCTCTGAGCATATTGAATGAATGAAAAGTCAAAAATACTGATCGTTGAAGACAGCAAGACCCAGGCGATTGTTCTTCAAGGCTTGCTGGTTGAAAACGGTTATGATGTTTCAGTTGCTTTCAGCGGACTGGAAGCAAAAGCATATCTGGAAAACTTTCTACCCGATATTATTATCACTGATATTGTCATGCCGGATATTAACGGCTATGAATTATGCCGTATAATCCGTGACAACGAACGCACTAAGAACATCCCGATAATGCTGCTGACCTCCCTGGCTTCGCCGGATGACATTATCGAAGGACTTAAAAGCGGAGCGGATAATTTCATCACCAAGCCTTTTGACACTGCCGGCTTGCTGGCCAGAATCAGTTATATTCTTTTGAACAAGCAGTTACGCGAAACCCAGCCGTCTTCTTTGGGGTTAAATCTTTATTTTGCCGGTCATCAACACTTAATCAACGCGGAGCGGGCGCAGATACTCGACCTGTTCTTCTCATCTTATGACGCGGCCATTCAAAAGCACCGTCAGCTTGAGGCAACCGTGAAAGAGCTGTCCGAGACGCAGGAATATTTGTACGAAGCCAGGGAAGACGCGGAAAAAGCAATGCTGGAGGCGGAGCAGGCCAAAGAGGCCAGAGGATTGTTTCTGGCCAATATCACACATGATCTCCGCTCACCGCTCAGTGCGATAATCGGGATTGCCGATCTGCTTTCCGAAACCCCGTTGCAGCCGGAACAGAAAGAATATGCGACGATTATCAAAAATGCAGGGGAAAGCCTGCTGGCTCAAATCAATAACATCCTGGATTTTTCCAAAATTGACGCCGGGATGCTGGAATTGTATCCGCTTGATTTTGATCTTTTTGAACAAGTGAATATAGCGGCCAGCATATTTACCAAAGAAATTTCGGACAAAAAACTCCAGTTGGAGGTTAATATTGATCCTCAAGTTCCGCAATTTCTGATCGGGGATGAGTCCAAACTGCGCCAGATTTTCATAAACCTGCTCGGCAACGCGGTAAAATATACTGCCAAAGGCGGGATTTCTTTTAATATTTCCTGCATTAGCCGTTCCAGCAATGAAACCGTCAAACTGCGCATTGAAGTAGTTGACTCCGGGGTCGGGATTCCCAGAGACAAACAGCAGACATTATTTCAGGCATTTGTTCAGGGACATCAGTCTGCGGCACGAATTTACGGCGGTACCGGTCTTGGTCTGGCCATCGTCAAACAACTAGTTGCCATGATGGGCGGGGAGATTGCTTTAACCAGCGAGCCAGGAATGGGCAGCACTTTTGCTTTTGAGATAGAATTCCCCGTTTCCAGCGAAGCAGCGGCAAGAACTGTCAAGGAGCATAAAGAAGACTGTATTATGCAGACACAGCGCATTTCCTTGATGACGGAAAAAGAGAAACCCGCTTTATTCAAAGATACAAAAAAGATTCTGGTTGTCGAAGACAGCAAAGTCTATCAGCGGCTTGAGCGTGAAATGCTGGAATCATGGGGGGTTAAATTTGAAATGGCGGAAAACGGACAGGAGGCCTGCCGGATTTTCCTTGAACGCGGCAATGAATTCAGCCTGATCCTGATGGACTGCCAGATGCCGGTTATGGACGGTTATCAGGCAACTGAGGCAATCAGAGAATTTGAAAAGTCGCAGAATACCGCCAGACCAGTTCCAATCATCGCCCTGACTGCGGGCGGTGATGATAAAACTGATATAAAGATGTATGCAAACGCCGGAATGAATGATTATATAGAAAAGCCTTTGAAAAAGAAACAACTGGAAGAGTGTCTGGCCAAGTGGCTTTGACCAGTACACCCGCTAATATTTTTTCTTGAATTCCAGATAAAAAGATGCAAATTATTTATTGGTTTTTTGCCGGAATACAGGCAGCTTTCTGGGGGTATTTCTGTATTTTGGCGGGAATAACATATATATAATCAACTTAAATTTATTGAAATAAGGAATATTATGAACAGATTTCGCCTGCTCCTCATGTTGTGCGCATTTGCGTTTGCCTCGGTTTTCGTCTGCCCCGCCGCGGATGCGGCCAGTAAAAAGCACAAAGCTAAATCAACCCATGTCGCCAAAAAGCACCATAAGAAATCCGCCCAAAGCCACTCCGCCAAAAAATCGAAACATGCTTCCGCCAAAACTCCGGCGGTTGTTCCCGCATAATATGGCAGCGCTGCTGAAATAGATGAAAATACCCGGATATTTAAATCCGGGTGTCTTCATTAAACGTTCTCTTTTAGTTCCTAAATACCGTAATCTCTTGATTTTTGCACACATAAGGTATATCTTGTCAATCAGCTTTTAATTTTATAAGCTGATAAACAATATATTTTAAGGAAGTGTATCTTGATTGAATTTTTAAAGAAAAGAATCAAAAGTCTGTTTTCAGGTAGAAGCAAACAAGTTGAATCTGCAGAGCCGCCGGTTAGAGCTAATCACCACTACAAGCATAAGCATATTGAAGAAAAGCAGAAACAGAAAAGCCATCCCCGCCAGTTTGAAAAACCGCCGGTATCCGGCATAAAAAACATCCGGGCCGGGCAGAATATAAAACAGAAGCCGCCGACCTTTGACGTCAAACCTAAACATCTGCCGCAGAAACCGGCAACACTGGAAGAAATTCCGCCGGAGGAAGGCAAAACACGCTTTATTGAACTGCCCATTCACCAGGATATTTTATTCGGCATCCAGAACCTGGAATTCAAATATTGTACGCCGATTCAGGCCAGGACGCTGCCTTTGCTGCTTGAAGGCAAAGACCTTACCGGCAAAGCCCAGACCGGAACCGGCAAGACTGCCGCATTCCTGATCGCGGCGTTTACCCGGCTGTTGAATAATCCTGACCGGGAACGGCTGCCCGGCACCTGCCGGGTATTGGTGATGGCTCCCACCCGGGAACTGGCCATCCAGATTCATAAGGATGCGGAAGCTCTTTCACTGTTTGCCGGAATGAACAATCTGGTAGTTTTCGGCGGCATGGACCACCATAAACAGCGCGAGCGGCTGGGCAAGCCGATTGATATTCTGATCGGCACCCCCGGCCGGATAATTGACTATTCCCGCAGCAGTCACCTTAATTTATCCAAAACTGAAATTCTGATAATTGACGAAGCCGACCGCATGCTGGACATGGGCTTCATTCCCGATGTCAGCCGGATCGTGCGTCAACTTCCGCCGGCCGGCAAACGGCAGACCATGTTTTTCAGCGCAACCCTGGAACCGAATATTCTGCGGCTGGTGGACAGCTGGCTGAAAAATCCGGTAACTGTGGAAAGCGAATCGCAGCAGCTTATTACCGACTTGATCGAACAGATCTTTTACAGCGTTTCAAGAGAAGAGAAGTTTACCCTGCTGATGTGGCTGATTAAAAATGTGCCGTTTGAGCGGATGCTGATTTTCGGCAACCGCAAAGATTCTAATTTCAACCTGGCAAAAAAACTGGTGCGCAGCCATGTCAAATGCTGTATGCTGTCCGGCGACGTTCCGCAGGTGAAGCGTATGAAAATTCTCGAAGACTTCCGCGCCGGCAGGGAAAAAATCCTGATCGCGACTGATGTCGCCGCCCGCGGAATTCATGTTGATGACATTTCCATCGTGGTTAACTATGATATTCCGGAGCGCGCCGAAGATTACGTTCACCGCATCGGCCGGACCGGCCGCGCCGGCCAGAAAGGCAAGTCTATCGGTTTTGTCTGTGAATACGGCGCGTACTCGCTGGAGGAAATTGAAAAATTGACCGGTCAGCAGATAAAATGCACCATGCCTACGGATGAAATGTTTAAATACACCGATTACAGCCGCGGCGCATAACTGTTACCGGCACAGCAGGCCGCTAATTCACTAATTCAACGAGTTGCGCAGATTTGCGGCGAGAGCCGGGTAATCGGCCGGCATTGCAACCGTGATTGCTTCCGGATGCTGATGACGGAACCACGTCATCTGACGGCGGGCAAGCTGCCAGGTGGCGGTGATAATCTGCTCACGCATAGCGTCATATGAGAGCCGTCCGGCGAGATATTCCCCGATAATCCGGTAGCCTAGCGCCTGATGAGCGGTCGGAGATTCCAGTATGCCGTTTTTCAAAGCGGCGGCGGCTTCGTCAATCCAGCCGGCAGCCAGCATCTGAATAGTGCGGTCTTCGATACGGCGGCGCAAAACTTCTCTATCCCATGATAAATTCCAGGCGATTACCGGATACCGCAGTTGCGGTTTATTGACAGTCTGCAGCTCTGTGATGGATTTGCCGGTAAGTTCAAAAACTTCCAGCGCACGGATTAGCTTGCGGTTATGCATTTGCCAGCGCTCAAAGTCCACCGGATCTTTTTCCCGCATCAGGACTTTAAGTTTTTCAAAGCCTTCCGGATTGTCATAGCGCTGGTCCAGCCCGGCGCGGAGTTCCGGGTCTCCCGGCAGCGGGTCAATGCCATAAAGCAGCGCACGGATATACATTCCGGTCCCGCCGGCAATTACCGGCAGGCGTCCGCGGGAACGGATTTCGGCAATCGCGGCTTCAGCCAGTTTCAGAAAAGTGTACACATCAATCCGGATATCGAAATCAAAGAGGTCAATCAGATGGTGTTGAACTGCGGCCTGCTCTTCCTGTGACGGTTTGGCCGTACCGATGTCCAGGCCCCGGTATAATTGCATCGAATCCGCGGAAATGATCTCGCCGCCGGAATCCGCGGCGACTTTAAGCGCGAGACTGCTTTTGCCGCTGGCAGTCGGCCCCATGATGACCACAATTTTGGAGTTACAGTTCATAAACTGCCTCGATTAAAACAAATAATTAACCACAGAGACGCAAAGACACAAAAGCCAAACCACGGACACCACGGACTTACACTGACCTGGACGGACTTGCTTAAATCAAAAAAATCTTTGTGTCTTTGCGGTTACCCCCCGGGATGCACGGTCAGGTAATGATTCTATCTTTAGGCGTGGTATTCATTTGCGGGGTTTCTTTCAGCGGACGCAGGAAAACCGACAGGAAATACAGTCCTACCCCGATACAAATGGCGCTGTCGGCAATATTGAACGCCGGCCAGTGCCAGTCGAGCGCGTAAAAATCCAGAAAATCAACAACTTCGCCGCGCCATACGCGATCAATGGAGTTGCCGATTACGCCGCTGATAATGATGAACAGCGCATAATAACGCTCATTCCAGCCTTCGGTAAGCCAGCGCATAAAGAAGAATGACGCGATAATAACGACAACGGCGATTGCGAGAAGCAGCCACCCGTAGCCGTGCATAATGCCCCAGGCGGCGCCTTTGTTGGTAATAAAAGTGAGATTGAAAAAACCGGCAATAACCGGAATCCGCTGACCGCGTGAAATGTAATGTTCAACCGCGATCTTGGACACCTGATCGACCAGAATCAACAGGCAGGCCAGGGTTGCCGCATTGAATAAAACTTTTTTTTCGTGAGAGCTGCCCGGATTCGATTTTTTTAGAAATCTACTCAAGATTAGGATTTATTCCGCCGTTTTTCTCGCGAACAGTCGTACACTTGATGCAATAATTGGCATATGGCTTTACTTCCAGGCGCGCTTCTGAAATCTCTTCGCAGCAATCCTGGCATTTGCCGAATTCATCGGTGCCCAGACGCTGCAGGGCGTCTTCTATCAATTCCAGCACGTTGCCTTCTTCCGTCAGCAGATGAAGTTCCATTTCATGTCTGGAGTTATCACTGCCCATGTCCGCCATGTGAGTGGTAACGCCTTTTTTATCTGAATTTGAACAATCCAGCGCTTCGTCCCGGTGAAACTGCATCTGGCCGAGGACAATGTCTCTGGATTGAAGCAGCGACTGGTAATATTGCTTCTTCTTGCCGGTGAACCGGGGGATGTCGCCTTTCTTAAGGTTTGACATATATTAACCTTTCACTTTTCACTTTTTAAGATTTAAAACCATAAAAACCTGCTGGGAAACCCTAATTTAGCATTAATCCGGAATTTTTCAAACATTTTATGTTGCGAACTGACGAAATATAAAGTAGATTTGCAAGTTACATTTCAAAGAATAAAAATTTACTGGAGACGTTTTGAAAAAAATAGATTTGCACATGCACAGCACGGCATCCGATGGCACATTTTCGCCAGGTGAAGTTGTCGGGATGGCGGCGGCGGCGGGACTGGCGGCGGCGGCGTTGACCGATCACGATACCACCGACGGAATTGATGAATTCATGGCCGCAGGCAGGGCATATCCGGAAATGCTGACAATACCCGGCATTGAGATATCGACCTTGTTCGACGGGCGCGAAGTTCATATCACCGGTCTGTTTATTGACCATCACAATCCGGGGTTGATCGAATTCATTAAACGAATCCAGGGGGAACGTCACGACAGAAACCTGAAACTGGTGGAAAAACTCGGGCTGGCTGGATATCCGGTCTCAATGGATGAAGTTACAGCCGTTTCCGGCGGTAAAATTATCGGACGCCCGCACTTTGCGCAGGTTATCAAGGATAAATATGCATTCAATACGCTTCAGGATGTTTTTGAGAACTGCCTGAAAAGGGGTACTCCCGGCTTCCACCCGCGCGTGCTGCCGCAACCTGCTGAAGCGATAAGCGCAATTCATGCCGCAGGAGGAGTTGCATCATGGGCACATCCGGTTTACCGCAACCAGAACGAAAGGTCATGGCTGCGCAGAGTTCTCAGAAAGCTTGCGCCGGAAGGCCTTGACGCGGTGGAAGCCTACTATTCCAAATTTGACGCCGGCCAGACTAAGGTTGTGACCGAACTGGCGAAGGAATTCAATCTGGCGCTGACCGGCGGCAGCGATTTTCACGGCGAAAACAGTCCCGGCGTCATGCCGGGAACCGGGTTCGGCGGTCTGGAAGTTCCGGAAAATCTGCTTCCGCCGCTTTTAGAAATCGCAAAGAAATATATATTAAAGCAGTCAGACGCCAGTAACCAGGAATTGAAAGAGGAATAAACGCTATGAGCAGCAAATTGCGGATGTCAATGCTTTTTACGGGACTCATTCTTCCAGCCATTCTGACCCTCTCCGGCTGTTCCAGCACGCCCAAGGAAGATCCGTTCGTGCAGGAAATGAAGCAGAAATTCAAGGAAATGAACGATCCCAGGTCGTCAATCGGTAAAGCCAGACAATATGTTTCGGAAGAATTATCTGACGTCTCCGACGCTGAACTTGACTTTATCAATAATTCCGAGCCTGTGATCGGCCACAGTATTGATGAATCCCAATATTCGTTCACCTGGAAAGGCAAAAAAGGCGAGGGCAATATTGAAGTACTGGCCACCCCGCCCCCTTGTGAACCAGTTGCCGTATTTCGTGTCAACCGGACCTATTACCCCTGATTTGAATGACCCTATCCGGAAGCAGCCACTCCTTTGTTTCAGATATACGCCGGAAGATTAAAAGTCTGACGACTAAATATCCGGCGCTGGTACTGCTCTGCGGCCTGATTAACGGACTGCTGCCCATGACCCTTATGCCGGATAAACCGGCATCGGAAAAGATAGTGTACTGCCTGCCCGCGCTGCTGTTCATTTTCCTGCTGCCACGGGCCAGAGCCTGGACTTTCGCAATCCTGACTTTAGCCGGCATTGCGTCAGTGGAAATCTATCTCCGGACGCTGGACGACAGTTTTCTGGCAGTAACCGGCGAACGCGACTGCGGCGCTGAAACGATTGTCCGTGTCTCCGACGCCTCCTGCGGCGGCGACACCGTGCCGTGGATGCAGAACCCGCCGTTGCTCAGAGCGGAGATTCTGCAAATCCGGCTCAACGGAGAGAAGGAATGGCGGAATACCTCCGGCAGGATAGCCGTCTTTCTGCCGAAAGACCACGGTCCGGTAAATTATGGCGACGTTCTCCGGCTTCACGGAGTTTTCAGGAAAGCGGATTCTTCAATATTCGAAGAAAGTCAGACCGTCTTCCTGGAAAAAAGCGGCAGAGCACCGGAAAAACAGCCGTTGCATAAAACTTTTCCCGGCAATTTCGATTTTCATAAATATCTGCTTTCGCGCGGCATTGTCAGGACCTTTCACGCTTCAGAAGCGGTTGCATTGCACGGGTATGAACAGTTCAGCCTGCTCGGCAAGCTGCTGGATTTCCGCAATGCGCTGGTTGCCTCCAGCGCCGAAGGCATGGATAAAACGGAATCGAAGAGCATGCTGGCAATTCTGCTGTTCGGCTACCGCCAGGGGCTTGGCGACGAAACCAGAAACAGCTTTATCCGCAGCGGCACCATCCATATTTTTTCGGTCAGCGGTTTAAACGTGGCGATTCTGGCGGCGATGACGCTATGGCTGCTGCGGCCTTTCCCGTTCCGGATCAGGTATCTGACAATTCCGCCGCTGATGCTGGCGTATGTCGCCGCCACCGGGATGCAGGCCCCGGCGGTAAGATCCCTTTTGATGATTTCGCTGTGGGCAGTCTGCCGGGCGTTTCTGTACTATACTCCGAACCTGAATGTGGTTTTTCTGGCGGCAGTCATTATTCTCGGCGTCAACCCTTATTATATTTCCGATATCGGCGTTCAATATTCTTTTATTATCGTGATTTTTCTGCTGGCGTCAGGCGAATCCTTAATGGAATGGACTGGTTCCGCCGGCGAGAAAAACCGCTGGATTCCGCCCGCCCGGCGGTCGGCCTTTGAAATGCTGCGCCTGCGCAAACTGGCGGCGTTGTGCGCCACGCTGGCAAGCTGCGTCATCGCCTGGATGGTCAGCAGCGGCATTTCCCTCTATTATCAGGGCATCTACTTCCCGCTTTCCATCATCGCCAATTTCATCATCATTCCGTTTGTCTCGGTACTGTATCTGCTGGTTTTCGTCAAATTCATGGTCATTCCGCTGAGTTTCATGCTGTCGCCGACAGGAAAAATCATTGAACTGACGCTGGACGGCATGACCGGCGTATGCGCGTTTTTCTACAACTATTTCGAGAACACCGCCATGATCAAACCGCCATTGTGGTCGCTGTTAATATTCTACGCCGCCCTGCTGCTGCTGATAACTTCGCGCAGAAAAAGATTTCTGCTGCCGGCGCTGGCGGCGGTATTGTCCATTCTGATTTTCTGGCATGCCGCGCCGCGCTTTCTGCCGCCTGAAATCGTGGTCATGAGCGGCGGCGGCAGCCAGACTCCGGCGGTCGTCATCTGTCCGCCGGGCGGCGAACGCGCCACTGTGATCAATGCGCCGTCGTGGGAAGCCGCCCAGGCCATTATCAATACGCTGAAAGTCCGCGGCGTCACCCGGATTGACCGCCTGATTCTCACCAGTTCCAGAAAAGACGCCTGCGCCGGAGCCGCGTTCCTGCTCTCCGCCATCGACGTCAATCAGATCATCCCGGAAAAGACCGTGGCGAAAACCGCTTTTCTTGCTTCACTGCTGAAAACCTGTCCGGCGGAGAGGACTGCGATCCGCTGGCCGGGGTCGGACAACTGGTACTGCGTCAACTCGGAAATGAATCTTGTTTTAAAAAACAACGATTGGGCGTTTGAATATACGCCGGGAGACTTTAATATAAATCTGCGGATTATTGAAACACAGCCGGGAGCCTCGACGGTAAAAATTAAAGTCGAAGGCTACAGCGAAATTTCAGCGCCGATCATGAACAGCAGCGCTTTGGAAGCGAGGAAATATGTCTTTAAATGAAAAAAAACTGAAGATTTGCCACGTTATCACCCGGATGATTGTCGGCGGCGCCCAGGAAAATACGTTGTTTACCATTATCGGACACATCCAGAAAGGCCACGAAGTCGTGCTAGTCACCGGCCCCTCGCCCGGCCCGGAAGGGGAATTGCTCAAGAAGGCGGACTTCCCGCCGTTTGAAGTAGTTGAATTTCCCTCGCTGGTAAGGGAGATTAATCCGGTACTGGATATCAAAGCGTATTTCGCCATGAAAAAATTTTTCCGTGAACGGAAATTCGATGTGGTCCATACCCACAGTTCGAAAGCCGGCGTCATCGGACGGGTCGCCGCCTGGAACGCCGGAATCCCGCTGGTCGTGCACACCGTCCACGGGCAGGCCTTCCACCCTTATCAGAAACCATGGAAAAATTACATCTACAAGATGTCGGAGCGCTGGGCGGCAGCGCACAGTCACCGCATTTACGCCGTCGCTCAGGCGATGATTGACCAGTGCGTTCAGGCCGGCGTCGCTTCGGCGGATAAATATCAGGTGGTGTACAGCGGCATGGAGATTGAAAAGTTCCTGAATGCCAAACCGGAACCGGAATTGCGCAAGCAGCTTGGAATTCCGGAAAATGTCAAAGTCATCGGCTCTGTCGCCAGATTATTCCCGCAGAAAGGATATGAATATTTTGTTCCCGCCGCCGGTAAAATTGTTGAAAAATATCCCGACACTCATTTCCTGGTCGTCGGCAACGGCTCCATGCGCGAAGAGCTCGACCGGCAGATCAAGTCCATGGGACTGACTGAACGCGTCCACTTTGCCGGGCTGGTGCCGCCGGACCAGGTTTACCGCTACATTGCGCAAATGGATATTCTGCTTCACCTGTCGCTGCATGAAGGGCTCCCGCGCGCCGTGGTTCAGGCGCTGGCGGCCGGCAAACCGGCAATCGGGTTCGCACTTGACGGCACCCCGGAAGTGATCCTCGACAACCAGACCGGATTCCTGGCCCGCCCGGAAGACATTGACAGCGTAGTGGAAGGAGCGCTGAAAATCCTCGGCAGTCCGGTGCTGGCCGAAGAGATGGGACGCAACGGCAAACAGCTCGTCGCGCAGAAATTCGACTGGCATTATATGGCGGATGTTCTGGAACAGGAATATTATAAGCAACTGAATAGGAAGATGAAAAAATGAGCACAGCAGATTATGAAAGCAAACTTGTCGAAATATTAAAAAACTGCGGCAGAGTGGCGATCGCATATTCCGGCGGCACCGACAGCACGCTGCTCGCGGCGACGGCGCATAAATTACTGGGTAGAGATAATGTCCTGCTGGTGCATATCGACTCGCCGCTGCTGCCGCAGGCGGAGCGCTGCTTCGCGGAGGAATGGGCGACCAGCGCGGGCTGCAATCTGCTGAAAGTGCATTTGAACCCGCTCGAAAACGAACAGATTCGCAAGAATGATGAACAGCGCTGCTATTACTGCAAAAAACATGTGATGAGCATCGTGATCAAGGAAGCCGCGCTCCGCGGCATATCCACCGTCGCCGACGGCACCAACACTGACGATTTCGGCGATTACCGTCCCGGCATGAAAGCCTCCGACGAACTGGGCATCCGCCATCCGTTTGTCGAAGCCGGCATGGGCAAAAAAGCGATTCGCGCCCTCGCGGAAAAATATAATCTGCCCAACTGGAACAACCCCCCCGCCGCCTGTCTGGCGTCGCGCATCCCCTATCACACTGAACTCGACGCAGGCATTCTGAAAATGATTGATTCCGCCGAAAGTTTTCTTTTCAGCCTGGGTTTCCGCGGCTGCCGGATCCGCTACCTCAACGGGCGCGCCAAAATAGAAACCTCCGTCAATGACATCGCCGACATCGCCGCCATGCGCATTGAAATCATCCAGGGCCTTAAAAACTGCGGCTTCAAAGGCGTTCTGCTCGACCTGGAAGGCTACCGCCAGGGCTCCCTGAACGAAGACATCAAGACCAGCTAAAACGTAATGAAATTGCGGCCGAGCAGGTAGTCGGGCGAGGATAATTTTTATATGCTCAGCCACGATAAAAAAGTATAGAAAAAGCAAAACTTGAATTTCTTGCTGGATGTTGATATATTGTTAGTAACTTAATGGAGGGCATTCCGGTGCGCATGTAACAAACACAAATTTCGATAGGCTACTAGTCTATACCGTTTCTTTTTGATGTTGAGCATCTTTTACTCAGCTTAGTGTTTGTTTTGGAGGTACCGTTATGTCATGTTTCCTTTTATTGTCTCACATTGACTTTGAATACGATTCTGCTGCCGAACCACTTTTTAATGATCTTACTGTTCAATTCCCTGTCGGCTGGACTGGAATTGTCGGATCGAATGGTTCCGGAAAATCCACGCTTTTGAAACTGCTTACAGGAGCGGAAATCCCCGATTCCGGTCAGATTAAAAATTCCGGCAACAGTCATCTCTGCGAACAGGAGGTTTTGTTGCCGCCGTCAGGCTTAAATGATCTCTTTGAAGCACATGATGTTTATGCGTTTCGGTTGAGGCATAATTTCAATCTTGAAACGGATATGCCGGAACGTTGGAACACTCTGTCGATGGGCGAACGCAAAAAATTACAGATTGCGACCGCACTGTTCAGCAAACCGGGTATTCTTTGCATCGACGAACCAACTAATCATATTGATGCTGCCGGGCGGGAACAGCTAACTAGTGAGCTTAAAAATTACCGTGGAATCGGGGTGCTGGTCAGCCATGACCGCGAGTTGTTGAATATGCTTTGTTCGCAGTGTCTTTTTCTGGAATGCGGCAACGCCATACTTCGTTCCGGCGGTATCTCAGCCGGGCTGGAACTCGCAAGAACCGAGACCGAGAGCCGATTGAAGTTACAACAGCAACTCAAGCTTGAGCTCAAGCGCAATAAAAGGGAATTGCAACGTCGTCGAGAAAAGGAACAGCTTTCGCAGAACCGTAATTCCAAACGAAAACTCGGCAAGAATGATCATGACGCAAAGGAGCGGATTGACTTGGCAAGAGTAACTAGTCGTTCCCGTGCCGCCAGCGATTCAGCCGGAGCACAGGCGCTTGTAGTTGCTAAAAATGTAAGCGAACTTGAAGCATCAGGAATGGTTAAAATCAAAAAACTCGGATTGAACATTCCTTACGGATGCTATTCCACCAAAAATGTTCTGCTTGATTTTAAGGGGCGTAAGATCAATCTGGGTACGGAGCGAACTCTCGTCGTTCCTGAACTAGTGTTTAATTGCGTAAGTTTGAGATAGTATCTCTGATTTGCGCCCCCTTC
>JBAWXM010000017.1:0-30209 GCA_037144075.1 Lentisphaerota bacterium
CTAGCATTTTTGGCTTATGTCAGCATACAGGCGATATAAGCACGATTATTCAGCGTGGTTATCAGTTTTAGCGCGTTTATCGTAGAATTTAGGACATGCGGGGCTGGAATAGAACGGATAGCGTTTTCTTTGTTCCGGAGTAACGTCTTCAGGAATATGCTGAAAACGCTTGTAAAGCCATAAATATTGTTCCGGGAATTTACGGATATATTTTTCCGAAATATCCATTAGTTCCTGAATAATCTCGCGATCGTCGGCATATTCCTCAAGCGTTTTGGACAGCGGTTCACAATGAGCAGTAAGCCTGCCGTTGATCCGGACAACCGAGCCGAACAGTGTCGCGACCGGGATATTGTTGGCTTTGGCGTAGCGCCAGAGAGTCGCCGGAGATTTGCTGCACGGAACAGGCAGTCCAAAGAAATTTACGAAGATGCCGCCATCCCTGATGCGGGTATTCTGATCTATCAGCGTACCGATAGTAAGCCCTTCATGAAGCGCCTTGATCGTTTCCTTAACCGCGCCTTTAGAAAATATTATCCGGAGTCCTTGTATTTCCCGGCATTTCTTGTTCAGCAGATTGTTAAGATATGGGTTTCTGGTAACTTTGGCGATAGCCGCCATTTTGATATTGCATGTATGGGTGGCGATAACCGCGGATGCCTCCCAGCTTCCCAGATGAGGATTGACGAAAATAATTCTTTCGTTTTTACTAGTATGGAATTTTAGCTTTTTGACAACCTCATCAGCAATGAAAGTCCAGCGTTCAATGCGTTTTGCGACGCCGGTCATCCATGCGAATTCAAGCATGTTCATCACTAGATTATACAAACTTTCCCTGGCTACCAGCCTGACTTTTTTTTCCGAAAAATCCGGGAACGCCGTGCGGACATTGGCAGTAACCAGCTTGCGCACCGACGGAAACTGGAACATTCCTCTTGAAACAAATGACGCAAACCAGCGCAAAGTGAAATGCGGCGATATTCTCATCAGCAAATAAGGAAAAAAAATCAAACAATATTCTATAAGGAATCGGAAATTTCTGAACAGCCTCTTCATTTAGTTCCTTTTCTGCGACGGGGTGGCGGCGCAAACGCTACTTTACCGTTATCAGATAATCTGACGCCGTAAGCAAACAATACGTTTTTCATGGCTGCCGCCGCCAATCCCTGAATCAGGTGGAGACGGTTACTTTCAGGCGGCTCCTGCTGACCGGCTTTTTTGATTTCAATAACATTGTGCTTTGAATCTATGTAAAGCAATCCCCAGCCTTCGGCCAATTCGTCCGCGTGGACTTCCCCAGACGGAACCGCCAGATAAAGCAGATCTGCCACATGGCCGCGCCTGATTTGTTCAAAGCGGCTGCCTTTATACAGGGAATGCTGAATTTTTTCAATCTGTTTGAGACAGCTCTGATATTCCTGATTGACGCTAGCCGCATAGTTCCAGCTTTCATATTCGTCAAAAAGACTGTCAGATTCTTTAAGCCCCGGCTCGTTTACGCGGATTACCGACTCCAGTATGGCTTTCTGGTCTTTTTTCTCCCGTAGCTTGCGCAACAGCTTGTCACTGTCTCCGCAGTCCGGCCAGCACTGTTCGCGGTCATCACGGATTTCCACAATCATGGTTTTTTCCGGCTTCAGCAACTGCTTTTCAGGGGCAGACCAGAACGCCGCTATATCAACCTGATATTTGGATATTCGGGTAGGCACCTGAGTGCCGATGCCGGACGGAGAAAGCGCGACAAGCCATCCCAGAATTGCCTGTTTCAATTCAAAAGGTCTCAGCGGCGGCGCAGGTTTCCTGATTGCCGGCTCAGCAGAAAGAGCTGGTGGGGCTGCGGCAGAGAGAATCTCTTTCTGTTCTGACGATTTATCTTCCTGAAACAAATCAAAACATGGCTGTGTTCTTTTCATATTTCAGAACCTTAATTTTAATTTTGCCTTATTATAATCTTAATAATTTAGCATTTCGGTTGAAAAGGTACAATAAACAAGCAAAAAAAATGCCGGAATAACCGGCATTTTTTAATTTATGAAGAAACAGGCTAACCTTATTTCTTATCGAAAGCTTCGCTCATGGTCAGGCCGCCGAGTGATTCGTTGAATACTTCACCCATGGCAACCATTTCTTCGCCCGGCTTCAACGCGGCATTGTATTCTTCTTCAGCAGCTTTAAGTTCTGCTTCGGAGAAGTCCTGCTGCGCGGCCTTGATGCTCAGACCAATTCTGCGCTCTTCGTTGTCAACTTTAATGACCCGCGCTTCAATCTCATCGCCCAGCGCAAGAACATCCTTGACTTTTTCAACATGATCTTTGCTGATCTGGGAAATATGGATCAAGCCGTCAATCTTGTTGGAGAGTTCAATAAACGCGCCAAACGCAGTGATCTTGGTGACTTTGCCCTTGACGAGGTCGCCGACCTTGTACAATTTGTCAATCATGGACCACGGATCGTCTTCGCACTGTTTCAGTCCGAGAGAAATGCGCTGCTGATCAGGATTGATATCCAGAATGACAGCTTCAACTTCTTCGCCCGGCTTCAGGATTTCATTCGGATTGTTGATCTTGCGGGTCCAGGACATATCGGATACATGAATCATGCCGTCAATGTCATTTTCAATTTCAACAAATGCGCCGTAGCTGGTCATGTTTCTGACTTTACCCTTGATCCTGCTGCTGACCGGATATTTTTCAGCAAGGAGTTCCCACGGATTACGTTCTTTCTGACGCAGTCCGAGAGAAATCTTCTTGTTATCTCTGTCAATGTCAAGAACAATAGCTTCGACTTCTTCGCCGACACTTACAACTTCACCGGCTTTAGTGACGCGTTTGGTCCAGGACATTTCGGAAACGTGAATCAGGCCTTCTACGCCGTCTTCAAGTTCGACAAATGCGCCGTAGGGCATGATATTAACAACACGGCCTTTAATTTTGGATGCGACAGGATATTTACCTTCGACATTTTCCCACGGATTCTGGCTTTTCTGTTTGAAGCCAAGGGAAACGCGTTCTTTTTCATAATCTATATCCAGAATCATCACTTCAACTTCCTGGCCTACTTCAAGCATTTCGGAAGGATGAGAAATGCGCCCCCAGGACATATCAGTGATGTGAAGCAGTCCGTCTACGCCGCCCAGGTCAATAAACGCGCCGAAATCGGTAATGTTCTTGACCAGGCCTTTGCGGATCTGCCCGACGGCCATATCTTTAAGGAGAGTGCTGCGCTTGTCGCGGCGGGACTCTTCCAGCAGCTCTCTGCGGGATACGACAATGTTATGACGGTCATGATTAATCTTGAGAATCTTGAAATCATATTCTTTGCCGATAAATTCGTCCATGTTCCGAACCGGGCCGATATCAATCTGGGATCCTGGCAGAAACGCCTCGACGCCTTCGATATCAACGATAATGCCGCCTTTGACGCGGTGTTTCATCAGCCCCTTGATTATGCAGCCTTCACCGCATTCATTGGTAATTCTGTTCCAGGCCTTGATGGCATGAGCTTTAGAGAGACTGATGCCGGGCATGCTGTTTTCATTTTCGATTTCGTCCAGAAAAACATCGACCTTATCGCCGACTTTGACATCTGCAAAGTGGTAAAATTCGGTTGCAGGCACAAATCCTTCGGCTTTGTAGCCGATATCGATTAATACGCCGTCATTGCGTTTTTCGACGATTTTGCCTTCAATAATTGTACCTTCGGCAAAATCGCTCTTGGTTTCCACCTTCAGGAGTTCGTCCATGGAAGGCATGTTTTCGAGATCTACATAGATCCGACTTTCGGAGGCCTGGTTGCTGGTTGATTCGGTTGACATGTTGTTAATTTTTTCGTTTGGTTATTGTTAATTATTTTACCCGTTAATGACTTCCCGCCTTTCGGGAAATCACACGAATTATTAAAATACAGTTTATGCGCCGAAAATTCAAATACTTAGATACATAAAACAGCGTTTTTTTGGATTATTAGTTTTCATTGACAAAAAAGCTGATTAGAATAACTGCAGCTTATATTCTGCAAGTCTGTCGCAGGCATTCAATATTCCGGGGAATCGCACCGCAAGAGTTCTTTCAAATTTCTTTCTCAGACATTTTAATAACATACCAATATAAGTTGGAATAACAATCCCCGTAACGAGATACGCCAGCCATGTATATTTCCATATAGGACTTGAGGAGACAGCAGGATCTTGTCCTGATATGGCTTCCAGTATACTGTCGAAAACATAAAAAACCAGCATATGATTCGCCATTATGTGGAAAGTGTTGTTGCCGATTTTATACATGAAATTATCCGGCTTGATAAACCCGCCCAGATATCTGGCCAGATACAGCAGAAAATAGATGTCTATAATACTGTAAAACAAACTGCATAGATTCCCGAAGTCGGCATTGGCAAAGGTATAGCATGGCGTTTTAAAATTGAGAAAGAGCACTGCCCTGACGCCGACCGCCAGCAGTAGCAGCTTCAACTGATAAATGTTGTGTTTCTCAAATTTCTGCGCGAAACAATGTCCCAGCGAAATAAAGAACATTCCGAAAAGAATTCTCATTCCAAGACACATCAAAGGAACTTTATCCGGTTCCGAAGTTAAGTTTCGTAAATAAACGCAGCCCAGGCAGATTAATCCGAAAATAAACAGATGCATATACTCGTCAGCGGTAAATTTCCGTATGAGCTTTGAAGTCAGCATATAAAATATCTGGACCGTAAAGAAAAACGGAATGAACCACATCGGCGCAGACAGCGCATACTGCTGCCCGTCAATGAACGGCTGAATAAAAAAATTATACCAGCATGGCAACTGGCCAAGCAAAGTACCGGTATTGGCATAAATAAAGTACGTTATTGCCGCATAAAAAACATTGTAGGCAAAGTATAGTAATATCAGTCGCTTAAACTTTTTTACGATAAAGCGGAGTGGATCCTGTTCATCTGAATTCTTGTAAAAGTATCCGGACAGAAAGAGAAAAAGCGGGATTGAACTGGCGATAAACATAAACTGGCTAAACGGCCAGTACCGGTGTCTGAACACCACATCCATAATCGCAAACGCTTTAAACAGCAACATCTGTAAATTCATATGTGTAAACCTGATAACTCTGGAAAATAGTATGATTGAAACATGCAATTTGCTAAGATTGGGGGATGAATAACATCCCTTTATCCGGACATATGCGATAAAATCACAACTTAACAATAAACGTGTATAACTATATCACATTTTGCCACTAAAAACAATATTTAAAATATAGAAAAATGATTTTTATACGATGTTAAAAACCATGCAGACAGGATAAGTCACAATCTGGAATTAAGGAGTTGTAAAGCAATAAGTGGTATTTTTATACAGAGGGTATCTGGGAGAAATTTTGGGGTTGCCGAAGAGGAGCAAAGCCGTAGCGTTGTAACAAACCGGCAAAACCGAAAGAGCCATCGAGACACCAGTAGAAAATACCAGTTATTTTTGAACGACTCATAAATACTGAAACGGAGTAATTTTCATTCTAATTTTTGAATGTTCTTAATAATTATTCCGATTAGTTCCTTTTTCAGATAGGGCTTGCCAATAAAATCATCGAAGCCTGACTCTTTATAGCGGACTGTTTTGTTTGAGAGTACATGGGCCGTCTGAACAATATATTTCACGTTCTGTTCCGAGTATTTTTTCTGAAGCCATTTGAGACATTCGAAGCCGTCGGCGTCAGGCAGTGAAATGTCAATCAGCACAACTTCTGGAACCATGCCGGCGATGCATATTTTCCGCATTTCGGCAAAAGAACCGGCCATTTTATAGTTGGCTCCTGAATCAGCCAGCACTGTTTCCAGATATTTGCTGTTGAACAGCTCATCCTCAATGACAAGCACCTTCAGACCTTTCAATGCATCAGCGCTGTTGATTTCCGGATTGCCCGGTTCCTGAGATTTAGAAACAGAGCCTCCGGACAGTCTGACGGGAAAAGTTATTACAACCGTTGTTCCTTTGTTTAATTCACTCTCGATTTTGAATGTGCCGCCTAGTTTTTCGAGCAATCTCGAAACAATTGCCAGTCCCAGGCCGGTTCCACCATATTTTCTGACGGATGACTGATCAGCCTGGTAGAACGGCAGAGTGATTTTATCCAGTTTTCCTGCCGCAATCCCGATTCCAGTATCCCTGATCGTAATTGACAGATTCCCGGAGGTAAATGAGGCGATTACGTCAACGCTGCCATGTTCGGTAAACTTGACGGCATTGCCTGCCAGATTGAATATTATCTGCTTGAGCCGCAGGTGATCTCCGGTTACCCTGTCCGGCAAATTCTGCGGCACGAAATTCAGCGCAATATTCTTGGATTTAGCTTTAAAGAGAAAAGCTTTAATACTTTCGCCGATAATTTCCGCCGGCGAAAATTCTTCAGACACTTCATTAAATTGTCCGGCCTCAATACTTGAAATTTCCAGTATGTCGTTAATTATTTCCTCCAGTGACTTTCCGCACTGGTCTATTATATGAAGGTATTCACGAAATTTATCGGCGGCGGCGATTCCGCTTGCAGGCAGTTCTTCAAGCAAAATATTGGAGAATCCCAGAATACCGTTCAAAGGAGTCCGGATTTCATGAGACATCGTAGCCAGGAATTCGCTTTTCGCCCGGCTGGCGGTCTCGGCTTCATCTTTAGCTTTGCGCAACTCGTTTTCAGCTTGAATACGGGCAAGCGCAATGCCGATACTGACGCCGACTTCCTCCATAAACTGGATGAAATCAAGCGACAACTGATCCCGGCGTTTGTCATTAAGCTGCAACAGTCCGATTATATCCGGTCCTGACCGCAGCGGAATCAACGCCACAGATTCATAACCCGCCTGATTGCAACAGTTGCGAAAATTCCCGCCACATGCCAATACCGGAGGATTGGCGAGAATATCTGTTGTGCTGTTTATCCAGCAACTGCCGCCTGGTGAAAAAAATGACAGCCCGGCATTCGTCTTTGCCCGAAGCACCATTCCGCAAATACACTCAAGCACTGGAACGCCGTCCGCATCGCGGCATACCTGCCCATCACAGGAACGGGCGCATAGATACCGCTCTGACTCCACAAACTCGGTGGAAAAGCCGGAAGTGATATAATATGGATAGTCATCGCCGTTCCTGAGCCGGATTCCGACTGCCTCCATTCCTGAAAACTGTTTAAACAGCATCAGAAACTGCTGAATCACATCCGCGCGACTGCCTCCCTGATTCAAAAGAGTCAGCACCTGATAAGAGAATTTCCGGCGCTCATAAGCCAATTTGCGCTCTGTGGTATCGCGCCAGTAGCCAATCAACTCCAGCGGCTTGCCGTTCCCGTCACGGACAACTTTTAATTCATCATGTATCCAGCGCCATGAACCGTTTTTATGCCTGAAACGATAGTCGTAGGAATGATGCTCCGTCTCTAAAACGCTTAAAAGACCGGAATATATCGCCGAAACATCGCCAGGATGTATGTTTTGCGCCAGAAAACCAGGACGGATAAATTCGTCCGCTTCATATCCCGTCAGCGCTTTGACATTGTCACTGACAAATGTGAGCGAAAAATCGCCAGCCGCCCTGCATGAATAAATTACTGCCGGACTTGAATCCAGCAGACGCCGGAGCTGGCTTTCACTGCTTTTCAGTTTCTCCTCGGCCTGTTTGCGTTCGGTAATATCCAGCAAAACACAGTGCGTCTGTTTGAAGTTGCCTTCCAAGTCATGACCGATTCTGCCGTCAAAAGCGATATATCGCCGCAAACCATCTTTGCGCATCATTTCAAACTCGCTGTGAATCCTGCCAGCCGCCTTGAAAATTGAAAAACGCTGTTTGAAAGGGTCCACATACTGCGGGGCGAGAAAATCGCCAAACCACTTGCCAATCACCTCTTCGCGAGTGTAACCGAGAGTGTCAAGCCAGGCCTGATTAACGGCAAGGAAATGTCCGTCGGCATCGAGCGATTGATACCCCAGCGGAGAGTTATCATATAATTCACGGTAGTGCTCTTCACTTTCCCGCAATAACTTTTCATTCTGCTTCCGCGCCCGGCGTATCTGAGCCTCAGCCAGCTCGCTGCGCACTATAATATGCAGCCGGTCGAGGTTATTTTTCAGGAGATAGTCGTGAACGCCGGATTTCATCAGGTCCACCGCATTTTCCTCCCCGATGGTTCCTGAAACCACGACAAACGGAATATCCAGGCCGGTTTTCTTAAAAAAGCCGCAGGGCCTCGGATGCGCTGAATTGCGGTAACTGATAGTCGGCAATCACGATGTCCCACTGCCCGTCTTCCAGCGCCGACGTTAATTGAACAGCCGTCTCCACTCGTTTTGCCGTTATAGCGTAACCTGACTTTTCAAGCTGCCGGATAATCAGTCCGGCATCGCTTTCACAATCTTCTACCAGCAAAACACGAAGGATGGCTGTATTCATAAAATTAAGCCTTATTTGGGCAATGGCGGCGGTTCATTAAGAACCAGCCAGTATAAACCGAGATTTTTGACGGCATCCGCAAATTGATTGAAATCGACCGGCTTGCAAATATAGCTGTTCACGCCTAAATCATAACTTCTGGCCAGATCCTCCTCTTCCCGCGAAGATGTAAGTATTACCACCGGAAGCCGGCGCGTAAGCTCGTCGCCGCGAATATATTTCAACGTTTCCAGACCATCCATTATCGGCATTTTTATATCCAGCAGCACCAGCATGGGCACCGCGTCAATATCGCGGTCCGCATATTTTCCGGTGCGGAACAGATAATCCAATGCCTCTCTTCCGTTTTCAGCAACAATTACCTCATTTGCGATGCGGGCTTTGGCAAACGCCCGTCTGGTCAGTTCGATGTCGCTGGGATTGTCTTCCACTAGCAGAATTACTTTTGATTTCACGCGGCCTCCTGGTTCGAATAATGTGATTTTTAACTTACTTCGCATTCCCTCGGCACAAATACAAGTCATCTTTATACAACATTATATTGGCTTTTAAATAAATCAAGCATGGACAATAATAAAATAATCAGGCATTGCATGAATTTCTCCGCGGGAAATTGCATTCATAAGAAATTGAGTTATAGTTTTTAACGTATATTACGCTGAAAAATAAAAGCAACCGGGAGGGAAAAATGGATTACTACAGCAAGTTCATGGTCAAACCGGGTACCACTGTCAAGCTGAATAAAATAGATCCGGACAATACCGCCGGATTCAAAAATAAAAATGAAGCGTTGGAGATTCTTGCTGCAAACCAGAAGAAACTGGCGGAACTGCAATATGAACTTTACGCCGAAAACAAACAATCCCTGCTGATTGTCCTGCAGGCGCTGGATGCCGGCGGTAAAGACGGCACGATTAATCACGTGCTGTCCCCGATGAATCCTCAAGGTTGCCGGGTACACGGATTCAAGGCCCCTACTTCTGAGGAACTGGCGCATGACTTCCTGTGGCGCATCCATCTGCAAGCCCCGAAAAACGGCGAAGTCGTTATTTTCAACCGCTCCCACTATGAGGACGTACTGGTCGCCAGAGTCCATAATCTGGTGTCTAAAAAAATCTGGGCGCAACGCTACAATTTCATCAACGGCTTCGAGAAAATGCTCGCCTGCAATAATACCAGAATCATCAAGTTTTTCCTGTATATCAGCAAGGAGGAACAGCTTAAGCGTTTTGAAAGCCGGCTTGATGAACCGGAAAAACACTGGAAAATCAGCGCTGGCGACTATAGTGAACGCCAATACTGGGACGGTTATATCGAGGCGTTTGAGGAAGCAATGACTAAATGTTCCACTGACGATGCCCCGTGGTTCATAATTCCTGCCAATCAGAAATGGTTCCGCAATCTGGCGATTTCCGAAATCGTTGTCGAGACGCTGGAATCCATGAAAATGAAAATGCCTCAGCCCACGGTTGATATCAACGAAATCCGCAAACTGATAGCAGTCGAAAAAGCTAAAGCGGACAACAAGAAGCCGTCAAAAGCTGCACCGGAAAATGCTAAAGCGGACAACAAGAAGCCGTCAAAAGCTGCGCCGGAAAAAGCCAAGCCTAAAAAGCATAAGAAATAATTGCCTGCCAGACTCCTGCGGTACTTGCCGGCCCGCAGGCATTCCGGTAGATTCATAACTTTCATACTTTGCATGGACACCGCACTGCGCGACGTGCTTTGCGGGATTTGCGGCTAAACGGCTGGGATGTCCGGGCTATGCAGCCATATTGTTCTTCTGACAGGGTAAATCGGGGTATATGTAGAAGATATATTTGCCTGTCATGGGTTTACTGCTATATTAATGTGAATGAAAATAATGAAAGGCCTTTAACGATATGGAATCCCTATATATAGTACAACTGGATTGCGGCGCAAAATACGCAGCGCGATCCCCGGATAACCTGAAGCTGAAAGTTGATGACTGGTGCGTCGTCAGAAAAGATTTTTATCAGGATTACGGCAAAGTCATCCGGGTCAAAGGTGAAGTAGCCAGCGAAACTGCAAAAAAAGACACGCCTAAAATTATGCGCAAGGCCACTGTTCATGATAAGAGTATTGCGCATGAGAACGAAATGCGTTCAAAATCCGCGTATCGCACTGCCCAGAAATATGTTGAAACTATGAAACTGCCAATGAAGCTGCTGAACGCGCATTATTCCTTTGACGGCAAACTCATAACCGTGCAATTCACCGCTGAAGGTCGCGTGGACTTCCGGGAACTGGTGAAAGAGTTATCACAAACCTTGAATACCCGCATCGAACTGCGCCAGATCGGAGTAAGAGACGAAACCGCTATACATGGAGGCCTTGGCATCTGCGGACAGGAACTGTGCTGTCACCGGTTTCTCACTGAATTTGCCTCAATCAACGTGAGAATGGCCAAAGATCAGGATCTGTCACTGACACCCAGCACCATCTCAGGAGCCTGCGGCAGGCTCAAGTGCTGTCTTAAATATGAACATGAAGGTTATCTGGAACTTGAGAAGACCATGCCGCGGCGCGGCGATATGTGTGAATGCAAGGACGGCCGCGGCAAAATCTGCGACCGCAATCTTCTGACGCAGCAGGTGGTAGTTCACATGGAGGACAGCGGGAACGTTCTCTGCTGTCACCGCAGCGAAGTGCGCGTTGTTTATCCGGAAAAATTCAAGATCGGGAAAAAAGTATCCATCGAGCCGGAACTGGATGAGAACGACGACGCAATCAAAAAGCTCGAAGATTAAGCAGTTCGTGCCTGATTATCTGTTAAATATAGCGCCGGGGATTAATATAAAATGCAGTCTTTAACGCCGGAAATGATTGACCGCATTCAGGAAGACGACATGAACACGCTGTCAGAACTGGATGCCGCCGGCATTATATCCAAACCCGGCGAAAGCTTCCCGGAATTTAAAAATCGTCTCTGCTCGCTTTTAATGTCATTTACCGACTTTAACCGTTCAATCAAAGAAACCGGCGAGTTCGCTTTATTTGAAGACTTTACGCTTTATGAGAAAGACCGCATCGGAGATGAAATAATTAGGGAAGCGTCTGCTGTAACTGAAAAGCTATACCACTTTTCCATCAACTGGGTACCCGGTTTTTTCCTCTCAAAAAGCGTCGGCCTGCTGTGGGGCGGATGCGCGATTCACATTCCGGAAGAACATCTTACGGTGTTTCTTATAAGAAAAAATTTTGCCGCCAGGAAGCGCTGGTTTATTTACCGGCGCGAGGAATTGCTGGCGCATGAACTTTGTCACGCTGCCAGAAGCCCGCTGAAAGATTTCGTCTTTGAAGAATTTTTTGCTTATCAGACAGCGCCGAGCAGAATCAGGCGGTATCTCGGTAATTGCTTCAGGACGCAGCTTGACGCGCTGCTCTTTGTCCTGCCGGTCATGCTGCTGCTGGCTGTGCAGCTGGTGGATACTTTTACCAGCTTCAGAATGCCGGTCTGGATATTCTGGATCATCGCGCTGGCCTGTCCGGCGTTCATGCTGTTAAGAAATCAGCTTGCCAGAAACATCTTTTACAAAGCCCGCAAATCGCTGCTGGCAATCCCCGGCGCAATTCCGGAGCCGATCCTGTTCCGCTGCACCAGACAGGAAATCAAAGCCATAGCAGGGAAACACGGCGATGCTTCCGGATTGATGAATTACATACAGGCGCGAACTTCCGCTGAACTGCGCTGGAAAGTCATCAGCAGCCGGTTTATATTAAAAGCAGTTAACGGCGGAACATCCATGTAATTTAATGAAAGGAACTGTTGCGATGGCAGTATCCGTAACTGAATTAACTGAATATCTGAATACGCTGCTGGATTTGAAGACTTTTGCTGGAGACCATTCCAATAATGGTCTTCAGGTGGAGGCCTGTACCAAAGTCAGAAAGGCGGTTTTCAGCGTTGATGCCTCGCTGGAATTATTTGAAACGGCAGCAAAGAAAAAGGCGGATTTTGTTTTCGTGCATCACGGTATCAGCTGGGGCGGCGACCCCAGACGCTTTGACGGACTTGTCGGTAAACGGCTGAGCGTACTTTTCTGTAATAAAATTTCCTTTTATGCGGCGCATCTGCCGCTGGACGCGCACCCGAAACTAGGACATAATGCCAGACTGGCGGACATGATAGAACTAAAAAATAGAAAAATGTTTTTTGTATATGACGGCAATCCGATAGGCGTTGCCGGCATCCTGCCATCGCCGAAAAGCACAAACGCGCTGGCGGAAACTTTTGAAAATGAACTCGGCTGCAAGGCGGTGATTTTTAATAACGTCAAAAAAGTTTCCAGCGTCGGAATTATTTCCGGCGGCGGCGGTATGGATGGTGTATTGTCCGCCTATGCGGAAAAACTTGATTGCCTGGTAACCGGGGAAACAGGTCATTCCTGCTACCATCATATCATGGAAAGCGGCATACCGGTGATTACACTAGGACATTATTGCTCGGAAAAGCCTGGAGTGTTGTCAGTTATGGATAAAATTAAAAACAAATTCGGCATTGACTGCGAATTTATTGATATTCCGACAGGAATGTAATAATAATCAGGAGATAAAAATGAAATTTTCGCTCTTAACAACAATTTCTGCACTGCTGCTTCCGCTTATATTATGTTCCTGCAGCACCAGCGAGAATATATCCGACCCCAATGCTATTTCTGACAAGGAAAGGGTTGACATGATAAACTTTGCCAGATATGCATTGAGTCAGCAGTCAAAAAAGATTCTTACGGATGAAGACAAGGCATTCATCACAAAGAATGAACCGCAAGTTAAAGAGTACTATACCAGCTACAAAACCGGACGCATGGCGATGTCCTGGGAACTAACCAATAAAAAGGTAACCATTATCGCAACCGGAAGGCTTCTTTCCGATTCAATGGGCTGGGAATTAGCGCTTACAAAGAAAGAGGAGGGCTGGACAACCAAAAGCAGTCCTTCTGCCAGCAAAGAAAAAGTCAATCCTAAGGATTTTCTTCATTTAATCAAGAATCCATGATTATTTTAATGAAAAAAAGCGGTTTTCGGGAGTAAGGATTTGAATATCGGAAAATATGGTATAAATTACGGCTTTTTGATATAAAAATTAAAAGCAACAAATTGTTTAAATAACATCTCAGGAGCAGATAATGTACGCAATTTTGAAAACAGGTGGCAAGCAGTATAAAGTCAAAAGCGATGATCTGGTAGACATCGAAAGACTTGAAGGCGAAGTAGGAACCCAGGTAACATTTTCCGAAATCCTCGGCATCGGCGAAGAAGGCGGAAAACTTCAGGTCGGCTCTCCGCTGATCGCGGGGGCTTCAATAGCAGCAGAAATTGTTGATCAGTTCCGCGGCAAGAAACTTATCGCGTTCAAAAAGAAACGCCGTAAAGGATATAAGCGGAAAGTCGGACATCGCCAGGAAATTACCAGAGTAAAGATTTCCGCCATTACCGCCGGCTGAGCCTGCGTTAAAGAATGGAAAGTTAATATGGTTCTGGCGTCTTATGCCGGAACCATTTTTTTTATATTTAATCCTTAAATTAATATCGGCAGGGAGACATGATATGTTATACGATTCCAATCATGCTTTGATCCAAAGTGAAATCAAAGGCGCAAAGCTGATCAACCGCGGCAAAGTCAGGGATATCTATGATCTAGGCGACAGCCTGCTCTTCATCGCGACAGACCGCATCAGCGCTTTTGACGTGGTCATGCCCAACGGGATTCCGCTGAAAGGCAAAGTCCTTACGCAGATTTCACTGTTCTGGTTCGAATTGATGGACTGGATGCCTAACCATCTGCTTACCACCGATATTTCAAGCCGTCCGGAACTGGCGCCATACGCCGGAGATCTGCAAGGCAGAGCCATGATTGTCAGGAAAGCCAAACCGCTGCCGGTTGAATGCATTGTCCGCGGCTATCTGGTCGGCAGCGGCTGGAAGGACTACCAGCAGGCTGGAATCGTTTCCGGCATCACCCTGCGTTCCGGCTACAGGCAGGCGGAAAAACTTGATCATCCGCTTTTCACTCCTTCAACCAAAGCTGACCTGGGAATGCACGATGAAGCTATTTCTCTCGAAGGCGTGGAAAAACTTCTTGGCAAAGATGTGGCTGGCGAAGTGTCTTCGCTTTCCCTTAAAATCTATAAGACCGCGGCAGATTATGCCGAAGGTAAAGGCATAATCCTGGCAGATACTAAATTTGAGTTCGGAATTTATGACGGCAAAGTTATTTTAATTGACGAAGTACTGACCCCGGATTCCAGCCGTTTCTGGCCGGCGGAAAAATATAAAACCGGTTGCAATCCTCCAAGTCTGGACAAACAATTTGTTCGCGATTATCTGGAAACGCTTGACTGGAACAAGACCGCGCCGGGGCCGGAACTGCCTCTGGATGTGGTAAAGAAAACCACCGAAAAATATCTTGAAGCATATAAGGTGCTTACCGGCAATTCACTGATTTAAACAGACTCGATTCATCAGGCCGCTTTCTGCCACAGAACCCACCCGGCGGAAAGCGGCTTTTCTTTTTATGCCGTTTTGAGCAGTTTTAGCAGAAGATTCCAAAAACGGGCGACGGAAGGAATACTGACGCATTCATCCGGCGAATGCGCATTCCGGATTTCCGGACCAAAAGAAATCATATCCAGTCCGGGATTGATGGCGTGAATAATCCCGCATTCCAGACCTGCATGAATAACCACCACATCCGGCTCATTTCCGGATATATCTTTATGAACTTCAATAAAAGTCTTTAATATGGAAGAATCCGGCTTAGGTTCCCAGCCGGGATATTCACAGTCTTCAGTACATACGGCCCCGGTTGCGGCAAATATATCGCAAATTCTGTCCGCAAGCTGTTTTTTTGAATCTGCTTTTGAACTCCGCTGCGAAGTCCGGATAATGATTTTGCCGTGCTCGTTTTTGACTGCCGCCAGATTGGTGGACGTTTCCACTATTCCGGGAAACGCTTCAGACATCGCAACAACTCCATTCGGGCAGTCGTTCAGGGATTTTAACAGACGTCTCTGGAAATCTGCCGTAAATATCCGGTCCGGCGCTCTGACACATATTAACTGAATATGCAGATTAGGCTCGGCGCGCCCGAATAATTGAACTTTTTCCACTTCAAAACCGGCAGCAAAATCGGCGAATTCGTCTGTACTGGAAAATGGCATCAGTACAGTTGCGAATGCTTCGCGGGGTATGGCATTATCCAGATTGCCACCATGAATATCTGCCAGTTTCAAGCCGAAACGATCTTCTGCCGCGGATAATATCTCTGCCAGCAATTTAAGCGAATTGGCGCGGCCGCTATTTATGTCACAGCCGGAGTGACCTCCTTTAAGCCCGGAAACACGGATGGTCATGGCGCTATTGCGCGGCGGGGCAGACTCGTATTCAGCAGCAAATTCATGATTCGAGCGCAATCCGCCGGCACAGCCGACAAAAACGCGATGTTCCTCCTCTGAATCAAGATTTATCAGAACGTCAGCTTCAAGAAAACCGGGGCTCAGTTTATCTGCTCCGCGCAGTCCGGTTTCCTCTTCAACAGTAAATAACGCTTTCAGCGGGCCATGCGGAATATCTTTATCCAGCAGAAGCGCCATCATCGCGGCCACGCCGATCCCGTTGTCCGCACCCAGCGTGGTATGTTCAGCAATGACCATATCGCCGTCAATATGCGTTTTAACCGGATCTTTTGTAAAATCAAACTTGATGTCACTGTTCTTCTGCGGAACCATATCCAGATGGGATTGCAAAATAATCGTCTTATGTTTCTCCATTCCAGGAAATGCTGGTTTCTCAATAAGCATGTTCCCGGCTTTGTCAACAACGGATTTCAGGCCGGCGTCTTCCGCCATACTTTTCAGGAAATCGCGTAATGCCGCTTCATGACCGGAAGGATGAGGTATCGTGCAAATATCACTAAAAATACTCCACAATGATCCGGGATACAGTTTATTCAGTTCATCGGACATAATCATGCCTCATCCATAAATATTTAATTTAACCGAGGTAATTGCAAATGAAGTCAGGAGTCGGAAGTCAGAATAAATCCGGATTTTAGTTCGAATTTCATTCTAAATTCTAAATTCCTGCAAAACGTGTTTTTTGCAACTGGCTCAACTAAATATACATTTCCCCGCGCACTCCACAAATGCAGGAGCAGGGATTATTAATATTTTTTATGGCGTTTTAATATCTCCTCCATCAATATTTTTAAATAATGTTTATCTAGACTTTTCCTATAAATCAGTTGTCTCAGTCGTCTGGCAACCGCAAATAATTCGTCGCCACTCGGAAGGACGTGGATTGAAATCACGCATTTTATACCATCGGTGGCCCGCTTTAGCTGACAGGTTTTATCCTGTACATCCACGCCCGCGGCGGACTAGCCCTGTGAACTTAACCGGCTGCGCCGGGACTTTAAATGCAATAACCACAGACACAAAGGCACAGAGAAATCCATTTTTTGTCATGAAAGACATGAAGAAAATTAAGGCAGGAACTTCTATCTTCATCTCCTTCCGGCTGTTTAATCTGTCAAGCCTTCCTTTGTGTCTTTGTGCCTTTGTGGTTAAATACAAATTCCTATACGATTAAATTAGAACGGAGAGTTTTATGTATCCAATTCTTCCCGCACATTAATGCTATGCTCTGCACGGCTGAAAACTAAGAAATAGACGAGCCGGATTGCGGATCAGCTTTTTTCTGCCTGCCTGCCCGGTATTTTGACGGTGTTTCTCCGGTCGCCTTTCTGAATTCCCTGGAAAAATAATTGCTGTCATTGAAACCGGCGCTGAATGCGATTTCATCTATGCTCAGCCGGGTGGTGTCCAGCAGCTCACAGGCATAATTTATTCTCAGTTCGATCAGGTATTCCTTGGGTGAAGAACCGTTGATGCGTTTGAAATGCCGGAGCAGCGAACTCATTGACAACCCGGCATTTCCAGCCAGCTTTTCTATAGATACCTTTTCTGTGAAGTGCTTATGCAGGTATTCGATCGTCCGGCTGATGCCGATATGCGGGGAGCGGGTATTCTCCACCTTGCCGCCGATGGTCCTGGCCAGATATATCATTATCTGCATAAATAATGCGGTTGCAGCAAATTGACATCCGGGCTGATGCTCGTCAAGTTCAATCTCCAGTTTGCCGGTCAGGGCGAGAACTTCTTTCAACTCATCCTCGTTCAGCTTAAAAATCTCAGTTTTTTCAGTTCTGCCTTTGAAGATCATGTTGAAATACGGCATCGCATAGACATCCAGCAGCGGCAGCGGCAGCAAATCTGTTTCGAAAATTATATTCACCAGACTTATGCCGTCCTCAAGATATTGATGATAAACGCCTTTGGAAATTATAAAAACATTCCCTCGCGCCAGTTCCGCAGGCGGATTCTCTCCTAACGAGTGTAAGCACTTTCCGTCATAGACAATGACCAGTTCCGTAAACTCGTGGCAATGCATATTGGTTGCATCCTGCGGAGCCTTTCGGACAATCCTTAACGGAAAGTCTCTATTTCTTATGTTAGTCTCAAAGCTGAATATTCTCTTTATTGCCATATTTGACGAATTTATGCTATTATTTGACGAATTAATCAAGGTTACATTTACTGTAAAGAACTATACTATATACAAATCTTAAATCAATACGGAATTTAAATGAAAAAGAAAGAAAGAACACATCTTTCAGCACAATATTTTCTGAATCATAAGCTTGATCAGGAAGAGGTAAGGCGGCAGATAAGGGAATTTGCGGACAAAGGCTACCAGGGGGTATTCGCCCATGCGCGGCAGGGACTGCTCGCCCCTTATATGTCGAATGACTGGTGGAACATTATTGACGTAATTATTCAGGAATGCGAATCGACCGGCATGAAATTCCAGATATGGGACGAAGATTATTTCCCCAGCGGCATCGCCGGCGGCAGAACCGCCTGGGAGCATCCTGAGCTGGCAAGCCGGAATATGAACTTCACGATCAAGCTGTTTGAAAATTGCGATGAAATTGAGCTTGATTTTAAGAAAGGCTATCTCCTGAAAGCGTTTGCCATTGAGCTGGACGCCGATGATCAATGCTTGAAATCAATTGATATTACCGGATACTGCGGCACCAGGCGACAGGAATGGACGGAACGGCGGGTCCAGCATACGCTGTATTCGCCGCTGCTGGCGCTTAGCGGAAACCCGCATTGGCGTTGCAGTTTCATTGATAACCGTTTTGCCGTCTGCTGGAAACCGGAGAAAAAGGCCAGATATGCAGTTGTCGGCGTTACGGTGGAATTAAACTTTAACCGTACCTGCCTGATGGATCCGCGCACAACCCAAGCCATGCTCGATTCCACCTATGAAGAGTATTTCAAACGATACGGCAAACATTTCGGCACGCTGGTGGACAGCGTTTTCTTTGATGAGCCATCCAACGGCTGCGACATATATCCGTGGTCTGTCGATTTCGCTCAGGAGTTCTTAAAAGATCATGACTATGACATTATTGAAAATCTTCATCATCTGGCTTACGACATCGACGAAAAGTCTCCTGTCGTCCGGGCGCATTTCAGGGAAACGCAACATCGGCTGATGACGGCGAATTATCTTGAACAATTGCGCGAATGGTGTCAACAGCGGAATATAATTTTCAGCGGACACCTGACGCGCGCTGAATGGCTTTCACTGGCTGCCGCATGGTGGCCGAATGAATTGCGCTGCTATAAATATGTTGACATTCCGTGCTGCGACCCGCTGGGCAAGGCTTACGGCTTTAAAGACACTGCGGCCTACCATACCGGCGTCAAAGTCGTTGCCTCGGCGGCGCATATTTTCGGCAAAGAACTGGCGGGAAGCGACTGCCTGGCGGTCATCGGCGATGAAGTCGCATTGCGCGACCTGAAAGGAATGCTGGATTATCAGATGGCGCTGGGCATAAATTATTTTGTTGCGCACGGCTATTCTTATTCGATTGACGGGCCGCGCAAGGATGAAGTGCCGCCGTCAATTTTCTATCAGCACAGCGAATGGGGTTACATGAACAGCCTTTCGGAGTATGTGAAAACCGTATGCCGCAGGCTTTCAGCAGCCGTTCCCGTCTGCAACATTCTCATGCTCTATCCGTCAACCAGCCTGGTATGCCAGCAGAAACCTGACGATGAACCCAGAAACATGAAACAGGGCTCATGGTGTGTGCTTGATGACGAAAAGCAAATCCATACGCTGGTTGATGATTTGCTTTCGGCGCAACGCGACTTTGATTTCATCGATGAAGTTACGCTCTGCGAACTTGTCTCTGAAAAAGGTATTTTAAACCATCGCAATAATTACGGCGCAATAATATTGCCCTATGTAAAATTTATTCCTGAAAATACGGCGCAGGCTTTGTATAGATATGCATCAAACGGCGGCAGGGTTATCCTGGTCGCGGATATCCCGGTGGTACTGTCCGCGAGGCCGGTAAAACTGAACACGCAGGGAATGGAACTGGTTAACGGCAATCCTGCCGCCACGCTGCCGCCGGTTGCTATAATCAAAGGCAACGGCGCGGAAGATGTTTTTGTCAGCCGATATCTTGAAGATAATAAAAATCTTTTCTTCCTGTACAACCGTTCAAAAAACACTTTCAACGGCTCCTGCGAAGGGATTGCCGTTGAAATCCAGCCGGTTTCCGGACTTATGGTTGACGAAGAATGTACCACAGGCATCCTGCCTGTGCGTTTTGAATGTTCCTCGGATGTCTTGCCGGTGAATTTGAACAGCGACTGGATGGTGGAGTTCGGCGAAAATCAGCTTGCCATGAATTTCATGCATGTTTTTGCGGATGCTGAAATTGAAAAAGCCGATTACGGGCAGGGCAAAACCTATGACTTGATGAGGCGTGAGAAAAGCCCGGCTCCGGCCGGCAGTTCGCAAGTCATGTACCGGTATCGCTTTACCAGTTCCGGCAATATTTCCGGCGCGAAAATCGTGATGGAGGAAAGCTCCGTTTCCGGCAACTGGAAACTTTATGTAAACGGAACGCCGGTTGATAAATGGACAAAAAAGTGCTTTTATGATTGCAATAATATCTATGCCGATATAGAATTAAAACAAGGAAATTCGCCGCTGGTCAACGTGATCGACATTATAACCGAGGGTGGGGAATTGAAGGAAATGCCGTATCTGTATGGAAATTTCAGATGTTCATATCCGCACGGACACCGGTCATTTCCGGATATTTCCGCAGCGGAAAAAGTCTTTGCCGCCGGAATTCTGTGCGACTGGGCGGACTGGGGCTACCCGACATACTCCGGCAAAGCGGTCTATGCGAAACCATTTGAGATTGAGCAAGGCGGAACCCATATGCTGGAACTTGGGCGCGTGGATGATATTGCGGAAATTACAATAGACGATATGCCGCCGGTAATTCTGTCATGGCCGCCGTACCGGCACAAATTTGAATTATCTTCCGGCATGCATAGTATTAAAATAACGGTGACCAACGCTCCCGGCAATATGTTCCGGCACGCCAATCTGCCTGCCGGTCTGCTTGGCCCGGTCAGAATAATGAGAACAGGGAACAAGGAAGTCCACCACAGAGTGCACGGAGAACACAGAGAGAATATATAGTGGCTGCATGCATCGCAGTCATACGCTGAAAATTGCTCGGTGGCCTCAGTGTTCTCTGTGGTAAATAATGGATTCAGTAAACAATAAGGAAAGAACGAACAAATGAAAACGCAACTGTCAACTAAAAAGGAGAACGTGAAAATGAGAGACAAAAAAAGTCGTAAGTCGTTGAATTTCACACTCGTGGAACTCCTCGTCGTGATCGCGATCATCGCAATTTTGGCCTCTATGCTGCTGCCCGCATTGAACAAAGCCAGGCAAATGGCATATGAGGCAAAATGCCTGAGTAATCTCAAACAACTGGCATTCGGGGTAACTGGTTACACCGATGATTTTAAGAGTCAACTTCCATATGGAAATGGTTCCGCTAACTATCTGTTTAATGGATTTAGTTATGGCTGTGTTGGTTATTATATTGGACTTCCAAGAAATTACAGCTATTATCCAACCGAGGGAGGCACCGCGCCGAATCGCTATATGGCGTGGGGAACAGCACAGTGTCCGGCTGGAGGGTTTGATGGACTAATGGCTCCATCATATACAGTTGGGGCTAATACATATCCCAATTATGGCTATGGGCTGAATGGCTGGTTTGATTATTGGACACCTGGAGCGCCAAAGAATTATTTTATAACCTTGGCGAGAGTGAAAAAACCTGCACAACGTATGTTGTTAGGTGATAGCGGCGCTGATTTATGGAGGTCGTTCTACACAGGGACTAATGTAGGGGATTTTCTGGAACCAACTCGAACCGCTTTTCGGCATAAAAGGTCATCTGGTTATGCGTTTGCCGATGGGCACACTGAAATGCGAAAATTAGCAGATGTAACAATGCTGTCGCCTAACACTGGAATAAGTGATTTCTGGCGTTCAGAATAGAAGCGGCGCTGTAAAAGTACTCTTGGCAGGCCGGAGCATGCCAAGGGAACAAGGCCCGGCAAGGACTGGCTAGATTCAGATTCTAAAAAGGAATATTCTGCTATGTTTAAAAAGGTTTGCCTGTTGTTTTTGTTATTATTTTCAGATTATTATCTGGTTGCTGACAATCTGCTGAAGAACAGTAATTTTGCGCAAAAGAGTATCGTCGGCTTGCCGCTTCAATGGGAAGTGCGCGGAAAAAATGCTGATGGTTGCTTGACGGCGGATAATATCGTAAAGATTGGCAGTGACACCGTTCTGGTACAGCATGATTTGCGGTTGACAGGCGGAAACAAATATGCATTAAGTTTCAAGGTCAGAAGCGCCAGGAACAGCCGGTATCGGCTATATTGCGCCTGGACAGTATCTCGTGACGGGAAAAAAGTCTGGCCCGGATCGGATACTGCATATTATACTGCCGATAAAGAATGGAAAGAACGTAAAGTCATTTTCACATACGACACCGATGCGACTCCGGCGTATGTGGCGATAGAGATTCCGGGGGATGGTGAAGCCGAGTTCAAAGATCTGGCACTTGAGCCGGATAAAAAGAATTCGCCGGACAACCCTAATTTGCTGGTCAACAGCGATTTTGCCGTGCGTGATGTAAACAATAGTCCGGCTGGATGGGAAGCCCGCGGTGATAAAAAATCGTTCTTTTATGGATGCGGCAGCGTAATGCTGAAAGGAAGCGATGGTAAAGATCTATATTTTATTCAGCGTAATCATCCATTGCAGGCCGGAACAAACTATGAAGTATCATACGAGGTAAAAGGCGGCGTAAAGGATAAAGAATACCGCGTCTATTACGAAGTAATACAGGCAATTGACGGGAAAGACGTCTGGAAGTCGTTTGCCACTGAATTCTGCAAAACCGCTGACCAATGGGAAACAAAAATTTTTACCTTTATTTTGCCGGAAAAAGTCCGTTCATCCCATCTGGTTTTTAACGTCAAATCAGGAGTGGATGTCGAATTTCGCAATATAACATTAAAAGCCGTTGACGAAAAAAAAGGTAAAAAACAGCTTGGCGGAGTATGGCAATTGTATTCGGGCAGCAACTTCTCCAGTAATACGGATGGCAGGGAAATGCTGTACGTTAAATCTAATTCAGCCGGAGCCGGGGCAGTTCTCAAAGGAGCGCCGCTGGAAGCCGGTAAAAAATACACCGTAAGCTACTCTGTGCGCGGCGAAGGCGAGTGCGAAAATAATACCGGGTTCCATCCGTTTCAACTCAGAGTCGAGTTTGATGGTATTGCGGAGAAAGCCGCTTCCGCCTGGGACGATACCTGGAACAACAGCTTTCAGAATAAACAATTTTCGTTTGTGGTTCCGGCGAACGCGGCAAGCGGGAAAGTTAATATTGAATGTGTAGTACGCAGTAAAGGCTGCGTTATTTTTGATAACATTGCACTGGCCGAAACGAAAGACAATCCGGCGGAAAAGTATGTTATTACTCTGGACAGCCCCTGTTATCGGGATATGATTTTCTCCAGCATGCCGGTTGGCGAAATTACCGGTTCGGTGGTAACAGATCCATCCATCAGCAGCGTCAATCTGATACTGAAGAACGGCGATAATGTTATATATTCCGGCAAAGTAGACAATGCCGGCGGCAAGGTCAGTTTCACAATTCCAGCCGCGGATTTGCCGGTTGGAAAATATGTGTTGTCGGCTGAACTGTCCAATAAAACTGATATTGTGGCGACGACTCAATTAGTCATAAAAAAATTACCGCCGGCAGCGGTGGAAGTCGTGCAGGGGAAAGACCGTAATTTTTATATTAACGGTAAAGTGTTTTTCCCGGTCACTGTATGGTCGCCGGTAAGATATAGCTGTGATGAGGAAACGCTGGAGGCGGCATTGTATTACGCGGCGCGCCAGGGGGTGAATCTCATACAGAGATTTGCTCCGGACGAAAAAAGTATCCTGCAAATCTTGAATGCCGCGGAAAAATATGGTATCAAAGTTTCATTGGAAGTGCTACCAGCTCAAAGTTGTGAGACTAGAATGTTGAAGTTATGGACCCATCACATCTCGAATGTACTGACTCCGGCGGTAACACAACATCCGGCGCTGCTTGACTATTTTCTGGCGGATGAGCCGTCCTGGACGGGAGTGCCGGCAAAGAATCTGACATCCTCATATCAAGTTTTAAAAGAACTCGACCCTTATCATCCGGTCTGGATCAATGCGGCGCCGCGCGGCTCAATCGATGAACATAAATTGTACAGCCAGGCGGCGGATATCTATGGAGTGGATATTTATCCGGTGCCGAAAGGTTCTCATTCTGGTTTAGAGGACAAATACTTGACGTCAGTCGGAAAATATGCACAGCGTATGTCTGAGGCGGTTGGCGGACGCAAGCCAATCTGGATGGCGCTGCAAGGGTTTTCCTGGACATATGTTGATGACCGGAATGCCGATAAACGGCTTGAAGAAATCGGTTATCCTACTTATATTCAGTCCCGCTTTATGACTTATGATGCTCTGGTGAATAATGCCAGTTCGGCGGGCTACTGGGGTACTGTGTTTATTTATGCTCCCGGCTTTTATGACATGCTGTTCAGCATCACGCGGGAATTGCATGAGATGTCCGGTTTGCTGACGCAGGGTAAAATCGTGGATGATGTCACCAGTGAAAATCAATCAATCAAATGCCGGACGATTGACTTTGACGGAAAAAAGTATCTGATCGCGCTTAATAACTCTGACAAGGCAGTAACCCCGGAAATCTCCGGGAAATTTACCGTTCCGGAATTACAGGTATTTCAGGAAAACCGTAACGTTGCGGTCAGCGGAGGCAAATTCTCCGACAGCTTCAAACCGTTTGAGGTTCATGTTTATGGAGAAGCCGCGCTGCCGCCACCGGTTAACATGCTGATTCCGGCTAATCCGGAATTGGACAAAAAGGGCAATCCTTTCCATAAAATCATTAAATTAAGAATTCAGGCGGTGATGTATGACGGTAAAGCCAATTGGATATGGGAGAAGGACAATATGGCGGTAGCTGGTTCCAGAGTCTGGCTGGGCAAGGAGTTTGTGATAGACAAGCCGGTAAAGTCAGCCCGGCTGCTGCTCTCGGCAGACGATAAATGCACTGCGTATTTCAATGGACAAGAGCTGGGCAGGATCACTGGATGGAGTCTTATGAAAGAGTTTGACCTTGCCAGGCTGATGCGGCAGGGCGGCAATTTGTTGTCTATTGCCGCCGAAGATGCCGGAGGATTACCATGCGGGGTGCTGGCTGACCTGAAAATTGAGACAGCGGACGGAAAAATAATGTCAATTCTCAGTGACTCAACATGGTTGGCATCAGCTAAGGAAATGCCTGACTGGCTGACTCCGTCCACCGTGCGGAAATGGAGTCCGGCCGCGATTGCCGCACCGTATGGAGCAGGCGCCTGGGGCAGACAGGTTCAATTACCGCAGGAGTGACTGTAGAAAATAATTCTAACATAAAAAGTACGGAACTATTAGAAAAAAATTAAATGAACAGATATAATGACAGAGATGACGACAAGAGAGCGTTTTCATGCCGTAATGGAGTTTAGAGACTTTGACCGCCTGCCCGTCGTCGAATGGGCGTCGTGGTGGGATAAGACTATAGAACGCTGGCGTAACGAAGGACTTCCGCCTGAGGTAATAGATCGCTATGACATATGCAGATATTTCGGACAGGATGTTTATCATCAGTTCCGCTATACAGGCATATATGGTAACTGTCCGCGCCCTGATACGCACGGCGCAGGGCTTGTCAGCAATGCAGATGACTATGAGCGCCTGCAACAGTATTTTTTCCGGCTCGAAGAAATAAATACTGACACGCTTGAAAAAGTCGCCGCTTCGCACAGAAAAGGCGAGATTGCGACATGGTTCACATTCAACGGCTTCTTCTGGCTGCCCAGAGTATTTTTCGGCATCGAAAATCATCTTTACGCATTCTATGACAATCCTGAACTGATGCACCGGATGAATCTGGAGAATGCTGACTGGATGTTGAAAGCGGTGGATAAGATATGCAGTGTTCTCACTCCGGACTTTATGACATTTGCGGAGGATATGAGCTACAATAACGGCCCGATGATATCGAAAAAACTCTTTGATGAATTTATGAAGCCGTATTACAAGATGGTTATCCCGCGCATGAAGGACAGAGGCATCAAAGTCTTCATTGATTCAGACGGGGATGTTCATGAACCCGCCGGATGGTTTACCGAAGCCGGAATACAAGGCATTCTCCCGCTTGAAGCCCAGGCCGGCGTAAATCTCGCAAAACTCAGGAATGACAATCCGGAGCAGTTGTATATCGGCGGTTACGACAAGATGAAAATGCCATTCGGCGAAGAGTCAATGCGGGCGGAATTCGAAAGACTGCTGCCGGTGGCAGGAAAAGGCGGTTACATAATAAGCTGCGACCACCAGACGCCGCCAGGAGTTTCACTTGAAAACTATCGCATATATATGAAGCTGTTCAATGAATATGCGAGGAAGGCAGGGAAGCAGTGACTATGAGTATTAAAAATACAGCGCTTTTAACTGAAAAAAATAACTATGAGAACTATTGATACCCGTTATATGCCGTCAGTCGGCGGAATTGATTTGGAACAGTCCTTGAATTATATCGCTCTGGCGGATGTATCGCTGGATTTTATCTATGATAAATATACCAGCGGACGGTTGATTTATACCGCTGGCAGCCGCCCAGTTCTCGAAGGTCTGGCGGCGAGCCTGATTGGCGGCATTGCCGGTGAAATGGAGAAAATAGAGAAGTTGACCAGATTCGTCGCCGAAAAAGTTCCGTGGGCAGGTTATTACCATCAGGCGATGGGGCATCGATTGGCCTATAATCGCAACCTGAACGAAGAAGATTTAATCGCCAGCGGTTATGGCTGGTGCAATGAGCAGGCCAGACTGCTTTGCGCGTTGACCCAGCTTATTGGAATACCATCCCGTATTGTCTTTGCCTCTGCCTCTGCCTCTGCCCGTAAAGGCGGCGGCCATGTGGTGGTTGAGGTATTGACCGCCAAAGGGTGGCTGCTGGCCGATCAATCATTCGGCTATCTCTTCATCAACAACGGCAAAATTGTCGATGCCTATAATGTCTGGCACAATAAGAAAAATCACGAGTACTTTGCGCCAGTCTATAAGAAATTATGCGCCAAGCTCACCAGTGAATTAGGCAAAGTCATACTCAAAGATGAATTCAGCATGAGCCAGATGGCAAATCCTCTGGACGGTTTTGAGATTTTAGGTTACCATAATTATTTTATATTGTAATTTAATCGTACAGGAATTTGTATTTTAACAGGGATATACAGGATAAACAGGATAATATAAACCGTTTCACCATGAAGGAAATTGAAGTTTTTGATTTTTAAAGAATATTTCTTCATTACCTTCAAGTTCTTCATGGTGAAAAGTATTTGTTCTTTTCGTTCCTTTCGTGTGTTTTGTGGTAAAAAAAGGATTTCTCTGTGCCTTGCTGGCTCTCAGGCTAGTCCCGCCATGCGGGATGTCTCTGTGGTATTTAAAGTCCCGGCGAAGCCGGTTTAGTTCATCTGCACGGTTGAAAATTTAACATAGACGAGTAGGATTGTGGATTGGATTTTTTCGATCCGACTGACTGGCGATATGAATATCGCCTGAAGAAGGAACGGAAAAATACGGACGCAAGACGCTCGCCGCAAAGCGGTTGCGATCTTTCGAGTTTGGATTCGCACTCTTCGAGGCCTTCGATACCCCGGTATCGGCAGCCTCTCAGAATACGAACCAATTCTCAAAATCTTCGCAATCTATTTTAAAATTTCAACCTTATAGAGTATATATCCCCAAATGATGAATTTTAAAAATACTCTTTACAGGGTTATTTGACCTTAATTATATAGTTTCAGTTGACAAACCCGCTATATGTATAAAAGGACAGACTGGGGAATGGTGACAGGGGACGTATTAAGTGTTATGTGTTACGTGTTATGGTTTGGTTGTAGCGCCGTCCGTTTCGGACGGATGGATCGGAATGCCTCTCGCAGAGCGCTACACCAGAGCAAGTTCTGCACAATATGTGTCTCCCGCAACTGCGGGAGACAAAATGTTGTTTGAAAACTGAAAACCGTTGTGCTCAACGGCTCTCTAAAGTCTCCGGGTTGATCCGCAGATGGACGCAGATGTAAAGCAGGGCGCGGTTATGGTCAATGACTGTCCAAAATGTCCAAGATCCCGGAGTGTATCCGCAGATGACATAGAGAAACGCAGATGAAAAACCGGGGATATTTACCACAGAGGGCACGGAGGGCACAGAGTTAAACCGGAGTCAGCGAATGTATGCGGCGCGTCCGCATTCATTCGCTGACTAGATTTCTATCCTGTTTATCCTGTCCATCCCTGTTAAATAACTGAAATTACAAAAATGTTATAAGTTAACGGCAACCTTAAACGGGTGTCCAAAATGTTGTTTGAAAACCTAAAAAACTGAAACACGTTGTGTTCAACGGGTCTCTAAAGTCTCTGGATGGGTGTCCAGAATGAGGTTGACCGGTATCCAAAATGTCGGAGTTGATCCGCAGATGACGCAGATGGACGCAGATGTAAAGCAGGGCGCGGTTATGGTCAATGACTGTCCAAAATGTCCAAGATCCCGGAGTGTATCCGCAGATGACATAGAGAAACGCAGATGAAAAACCGGGGATATTTACCACAGAGGGCACGGAGGGCACAGAGTTAAACCGGAGTCAGTGAATGCATGCGGCGCGTCCGCATTCATTCGCTGACTCAATGTATTATCTTCATTTCCTTCAAGCCCTTCATGGTGAAAAAGGCTGTTCTCTGTACTACTTCCGTCATTTTCTTGTTTTTTTAGAAAGATTTTTTATTTCTTCTGTTGGATATTGGATATTCCGTGTTGGATATTGGATATTGAGTTTGGTTGCGGCTATGCCGCGCTGTGTTCTCAGTGTCCTCAGTGGTGAAAATCGTTTCAGCTCAACGGGATTCTAATGTCTCGGAGTGGCTGTCCAGAATGTAAAGAATGTGACTGGTGACTGGTGACTGGTGACTGGTGACTGTATGCTGACATTCCGGAGCGCGGGGTCAAAATTGATAACTGGGGGATTCACACCCGCTGGATAGAACATCCGACCGGAGGCTACTGGGATTATTGCGATTTCCCGCTCAGGGACGCCGATCTGGAAACCATCGCCAATTGGCCGATGCCAAATCCCGATGATTTTGACTACTCGGTAATTCGTCAACAGTGTGAAAAATACCGCGAATACTGTGTATCCACCGGCGGCAATGGAATTCCGGACATCATCAATAGCACGGGAATGATTCGCTCCATGGAGCAGGTTCTCATTGACCTGGCGCTGGATGATCCTGCCGGATTCAAATTCATTGATCGAAGAATTGATGTTTATTACGAAATTATAGCCAGAACATTAGAGGCGGCAAAAGGCGGCATTGACCTATTGTTAATGGGCGAAGACCTTGGCGCACAAATCGGCCCTTTAATCAGTCTTGAAATGTTTCGCAAGCACTTTCGTCCGCGACATCAAAAGTTTATTGATCTCGCCAAACATTTCGGTATTCCTGTCCAAATTCACTCCTGCGGCTCAAGCAGTTGGGCATTTGAGGATTTTATTGAAATGGGCATTGCCGCCGTAGACACATTGCAACCCGATGCTAAAAATATGTCCACTGAATATCTCAAAAAGACATTCGGAGGCCGCTTGGCGTTTCATGGTTGTATTTCCACCGCCGGCCCGGTTGCAACCGGAACTGTTGAAGAAACAGTTGATTACTGCAAGCGGACTCTCGATGTCATGATGCCGGACGGAGGTTATTGTTTCGCTCCTACTCACGCATTACAGGATAATTCCCCCTCTGAAAATGTGGTGGCAATGTATGATACCGCCCGTAATTACGGGCAATATTAGTATCTTTGTTTTAGACCTATATGTTCTAAGCGTTTTTAAAATTGGTGTCATAAATAGCTTTTTTATCAAACAGTTACGTCAATTAACAGACTACAGTTTTTGATCCAGTTCCATTGTTTTATGAATTTCCGGTTCCCATTCTGACTCCTGAATTCTGACTCCTGAATTCCCTGTCTTTGGGGTTGCGGGCAAAGCCCGCCTTAAATCCCATTATGCTATACTGGACAAAACAAACTCTGAGCGATATTCAATTGCGCACTATTACCGCAAATAATCATTTATTTTCTGCCGTCAAACAGTTTGAATTCGCGGTACAGGCCTTCTGC
>JBAWXM010000018.1:0-29799 GCA_037144075.1 Lentisphaerota bacterium
TAGCCGAGATATGTAGCCCATTAAAAGTGATTTTATTTACGGCTTGATCCTAAGCCGTATGAAAGCTTTTTTGAATGTGATGAATATATTGGTCTTGAGATTGATTCTGATGAAGGGCGCAGCAATAAGCGCGCCGACATATTTTATGATGGCAAAACATTTCCGTTTGAAAGTTCAACATTTGATTGCATAATATTAAACCAGGTTTTTGAACATGTATTTGATCCTGATGATTTTTTAGATGAAGTAAAGCGGGTATTAAAGCCCGGCGGTAAAATGTTAATGACTGTGCCGTTTATCTGGGATGAGCATGAACAGCCGTGGGATTATGCGCGTTATTCGTCGTATGGCTTGAAAAAGATCCTTGAAAAGCATATATTCAGTATTATCAGGCAGCGGAAAAGCGTGAATAATTTCAGCGTTATTTTTCAGCTTATAAATGCCTGGGTGTACAAGAAGCTTTCTTTAAAAAATAAATATATAAATTATTTATTGCTGTTGTTTTTAATATTTCCAATTAATCTGATGGGGATTATTTCAGCAATAATTTTTCCCGTAAATGAAGATTTGTATCTGGATAATATTGTTTTGGCAGAAAATAAAAAAGGCATATCATGAATAATCAGGAACGGATAATTATCAAAAACAGCGGTTATGTGGAACTGAAAAAAGTTATTGACGAACGGGACGGCGCGTTATGCATAATGGAGGGTATGCGCGATATCCCTTTCGACATAAAGCGTGTTTATTATATCAATCATATTGAACACGGCGTAAGCGTGCGCGGCAAACATGCCCACCGCGCGCTGTCGCAGGTGATATTCTGCATTAACGGCAGTTTTGTGTTAAGTCTGGATGACGGCACAAACAAGCAGGATGTGCTGATGTGGCGGGATAATGTCGGGGTGCTGCTCGGCCCCGCCCTTTGGCACACGATGCACAGTTTTTCCAGCGGCTGCCTGCTGATGGTAGTTGCCGGAGATTATTATAATGAACAGGATTATATTCGTGATTACGACGAGTTTCTGAACTTTGTAAAGGTGAAGCAATGATGATCCCCCAATGCAGTCCGCTGGCTAATTATCAGGCGCATAAGCTGGAGATAGACCGCGCTGTCCGGCAGGTTATGGATAGCGGCTGGTATATTTTAGGCAGGGAAGTTGAGGCTTTTGAAAAGGAATTTGCCGCCTGGAACGGCAATGCTTGCTGCGTCAGTTGCGCAAACGGCACTGATGCTCTGGAATTGATTCTGCGCTCTCTGGATATCGGGCAGGGAGATCAGGTGATTACCGTGGCGAATACTGCCGTGGCGACTATTGCCGCTATTGAGCGGGCAGGAGCGCAGCCGGTATTGGCCGATATTAATCCGGAAACATTCACGATGTGTCCGGATTCGCTGGAAAAACTGCTCAGCCGGGGCAGCGGCAAAGTGAAGGCGGTAATCGCGGTGCATCTTTTCGGTCATCCGGCCGCAGTTAGTCAAATTATGGCGCTCACGGAGAAATACGGCAAGCGGTTAATCGAAGACTGCGCTCAAGCTCATGGCGCAACTGTTAACGGAAACAAGGCCGGATCATTTGGCGTTGCCGCGGCATTCAGTTTTTATCCCACTAAAAATCTCGGCGCGCTTGGCGACGGCGGCGCGGTCGTTACTGACTCGCCGGAACTGGCGGCGAAGATGCGGCGCCTCCGTCAATACGGCTGGGAAAGCCGCTATATCAGCAGTTATGCCGGCATTAACAGCCGCCTTGATGAAATTCAGGCGGCGGTACTGCTGGTAAAATTGAAATATCTGGATGAAGAAAACCGGTCGCGGCAGGCATTGGCGGCGGTCTATGACGCCGGATTGGCCGGACTGACAATGCTGGCGGCGCCAAAAGTAAAAGCTGGATGCGCACACGTCTATCACCAGTATGTAATATTGGCGGAAGAACGCGACCGGCTTCAGAATTTTCTCAAGGAGAACGGGATCGGCACGGCAATCCATTACCCGGAACCGGTTCATTTGCAGCCGGCGTATGTGCGTTATGCCGGAACCGGGCTGCCGCAGACTGAAAAGGTCAACCGTAAACTGTTAAGCCTTCCGATATTCCCTGAACTTGGGCCGGAAGCCGCGGAACAGGTCGTTAAGACTATAAAGAAATTTTATTCATGAAATACTACTTCTGCACTTATTTTGACAGCTATTATGCTTTTCAGGGGATGACCCTTTATCGTTCTCTGCTCAAATTAAATTTGAATTTCACTTTTTATGTCGCGTGTCTGGACGAGCGGGCCTATGATATTCTGACGCAACTGGCTGAACCCGCTATTGTTCCGGTCCGCCTGGCGGATGTTGAAGCATTCGACCATGAGTTCGCCGCCGCCAGGAATAACCGGAGTATTGTTGAATATTATTTCACGTTAAGTCCGGTATTGCCGCTTTATCTTTTGGATAAATTCCCTGAGATAGATATTCTAACCTATCTGGATGCTGATCTCTATTTTTATGCCAGCCCGCAGCCAATCTACGATGAGTTTGGCGATAATTCAACGCTGATTATTGAACATCGTTTCCCGGATGAGCTTAAATACCGGGAAAAGTTCGGCAAATACAACGTTCAGTGCCAGTTGTACCGCAATGACGCGAATGGACTGGAATGTCTCCGCTGGTGGCGTGAGCGCTGCATCGAGTGGTGCGGTGACCGGTTGGAAAACAATCGTTTTGCCGATCAGAAATATCTTGACGTCTGGCAGGAGAAGTTTAAGAAAGTGGTTGTCCTCCAGCATAAAGGGGCGGGGCTTGCCCCCTGGAACTGGTACAGATATGACTTGCACATCAATCAGGGCGGCAAATTGACGGTTGATAATGTCCCGCTGATTTTTTACCATTTTCAAGGCTTCAAAATGTTGAACCGTTTTATGCTCAATCACGGTCTCGGCAATTACCACCGGGTAATGCCGGGGCCTTTGCTCAGGTGGTTTTATCTGGGCTATCTTAACGAATTGAAGAAGACGCAGGCGTGGTTAAACTCTAAAGCCGGCGCCGGCGATATTAATTTCTACGGACGTAATCGTAGAACCGGATTTTCAAAACTGAGAATGATTGCTTCCGGCATAAAGCATCGGGGATTGATGTGGCATTTATGAATCGCGGACTGAAAATATCTGTTATCACCGTTACCTTGAACAGCGGGAAGCATCTTGAAGAGACGATCAGGAGTGTGCTTGCGCAGGATTATAAGAAATTTGAATATATCATCATTGACGGCGGCTCCACCGACAATACCCTGGACATTATTAGAAAGTATGAGCAGCATCTGGCATACTGGATAAGCGAGCCCGACCGCGGAATGTATGACGCCATGAACAAAGGCATTGCCCGGGCGTCCGGCGATATCATCGGGATCATCAATTCCGACGACTACTATTTACCCGGCGCTTTCAGCAGGGTTGCGGCGGCTTTCGCCGATGAAAGCCTTGACCAGTATATTTTCTGGGGGGATATTATGCAGGGAGACGATCTGACGCTGGGCTGGCGGCCATGGAATCTCAAGCGCGGCGCATTTGCGCCGCATCCATCCATGTTCTGTCCAAAACGGATTTATGACCGCATCGGCGCTTACACGCTTGATTACAAAGTGCTTGGCGACTATGATTTCATGTACCGCGCCATTCACAAATACGGCATAAAACCGCTCTATCTGCATGAGACGGTCGCATTTTTCCGCCCCGGCGGACTGGCGTCTAAAAATATTCTGCCGGCGCTCAAAGACGAATTGCATGTGAAATTGAAGTACGGCCAGCCGTTCAGTGTTGCATATCCGATGTTTCTGCTAAAAGTTATAAAAAACAGTCCGAACATAATTAGAAACTGGAAATTGAGCAACGCAGGAGTCCGCGTTTGGCTGAGGTGCCGCAGTTTTACCAAATAAGAAACGAAAGATAAAAGTTTTTAAAAAGGGAAACGTTTGTCCACTAATTACACGAATGAACTCGAATGAATATTTTGCTGTGCGTTTGATTTTGTGACGCAAAATCAAACGCACAGCAAGCGCTTCTGTTTTTATTCGTGCCAATTATACTCTGCGCGGCTGAAAATTCAACTATAGTTGAATTTTCAGCCGTGCAGAGTATAGCTCCATTCGTGGATAAGAAGAACTTCTCTGCGCCTGTGGTTAAAGAGGAGTTTCAAAGAAGTATGGGACAGGCGCTAGAATAAAGCCCGGAAGCAAAGAATAAAGCAAGCGGACATGGAACTATGAAAGAAAGACTTAAATGAATACTTTTATCCAATTTCAACGAGGACTGCGGGAGCTGCCGCTGGCAACTTCCTGGATGCTTAATGATATTGCCGAAATGAAAGGCCGTCAGCAACTTTTTACTCAACAGTCGCCGCAAAAACTTAAAGTTCTCCGGGAGCATGCGGTTATTGAGAGTACGGTTTCATCGAACCGTATCGAAGGCGTGCAGATTGACGATAAACGTATCGGCACCGTGATTTTTGGCTGCAATAATCTTAAAGACCGCAACGAGGAAGAGATACGCGGCTATCGCCAGGCGCTTGATTTGATTCACGCCGGCGCTTGCGGAATGACCTTGAACGAAGCGTTGATTCTGGAGCTTCACCGGCTGTCTCGCGGGGAAATATGGGACTCCGGCAAGTTGAAGAACAAAGACGGAGATATTATTGAAACCTATGCAGACGGTCGTCAGCGACTCCGCTTTCGCACCGTATCCGCTGCCGATACCCCGGCAAGTCTCGCCAAATTGCTTTCGCTTTACCATGACCTGAACAGCGAACAGCGCATTCCACCGTTAATTGCGCTGGCGGCTTTTAACCTGGATTTCCTCTGCATTCACCCGTTCCGGGATGGCAACGGCAGAGTATCGCGCCTGCTGCTGCTGCTGGAGCTATATCATCACGGATTTGAGGCTGGACGTTATATCAGTCTTGAAAAGGCAATTGAAGATACCAAGGCGCAATATTACGAAACGCTGGAATTGTCATCCCAAAACTGGCATGAACAGAAACACAATCCATGGTACTATATCAATTACCTACTGTTCGTGATCAAAAGTGTCTATAAAGAATTTGAATCCAGAGTTGAGGGAATACGTTCACCCAAAGGCTCTAAGACAGAACTGATTGTCAGCGTAATCAATCCCATCCAGGGAACATTTTCCCTGCGGGAGATTGAATCGAAATGTCCAGGCGTCAGCCGCGACATGATCCGCGCCGTGCTTAAACAAAGCAGACAGGACGGCTTGCTGATCTGTGAAGGCCGCGGTCCAGGCGCACTCTGGCGTAAGAAAGGTAATACCTCTTTATAAGGGTAATAATAAGGGTAAGATCAAGTGTCAGTGATTTAAAAAGTATTGAACATTCTCAATTGCAAGAACATTTTAAAATGAAAAAAATATCAATTTTTCCCAGATACAACACTCTGGGGGCTTCCAGCCGCTACCGGTTTTACATGTATGCCGAAAGGCTGGTCAAAGCCGGTTATGAGGTGCGGATATCTTCATTTCTGGACAATGATTACCTGACCAGGCTTTACAGCAACCGGCGAGTCAATCCTTTTATGATTCTGCGTTCATATATCCGCCGCCTGTACAAGGCGCTTTTCAGCGCAAAATGTATCCTGCTGGAATATGAAATGTTCCCGTATCTGCCTTTCTTCTTCAGCAAGTTGTTTCTTGCCGGGAAAAAATACATCCTTAATTTTGATGACAACGTCTGGACTAAATATTCAGGTAAACCGTGGCTCAAAGGCAAATATGACCGCCTGATTAAAAATGCCGCAGGAGTTATTGCCGCCAATGAATATCTCTATGAAATAATCAAAAAGCACAACGGGAACATCATCAGGATACCGACCGTGATAGACCTCGACCTGTATCAGGCGGAATACCCTAAATTTGAAAGATTTACAATTATCTGGATAGGCACTCCGGTCACATATAAGTATGTATTGCAGTTTGCCGGCGCTTTCCGGCAGATGGCTGGTGAACTGGATTTCGAACTGCTGATCCTTTCTTCCACTGCTCTTGAAAAAGACCGTATTCCGGGCGTGAATATGCGTTTTGTCGACTGGCACCCGGCCATTGAAGCGGAATACTTGATTCGCAGTCATATCGGCGTCATGCCGCTGACAGATGATGATTTCTCCCGGGGAAAATCAGCCTTTAAAATCATTCAATATCTGGCCGCCGGCCTGCCGGTTATTGCCAGTCCGGTCGGGGAGAACCGCAATGTCATTGCTGACGGTGAAAATGGCTTTCTGGCGGATTCTCCAGACGAATGGGCGGATGTATTGAGAAAGCTTTATCGCGATCACGAATTGTATTCAAAAGTAGCCGCCGCCGCAAGAAAATCATCTTCGGATTATTCCATTCAAAAATACTTTCCGGTTTTTCTGAATTTTATGGAAAAGACTTTCTCCTGAGAGAGTACTGCAAGCATCCTGCCTGCGTTTTCCTCCAATCTGGAAGCTTGGGTTACTTTGGGCTGCTTCAGATACTTTAACTATTTGATGTCTTCTTCCTGATGCTTATTGGTTTTATTCAGGATGCTGGTCAAATCGTGGAAAGTATGACTCATTTTGTATTTAAAAGTATGCTTCCTGGGATCATCTTCCAATTTTTTCGATTCCTGTTCTGCAATATAATCCTGATGAAGTTTGTAATATTTCTGGTTAAGTTCTTCAATAATACGAATTCTGTCAACTTCGTTCTGAACTCTTTCGTCCTGGGTTAACAAGTAATCCGGTTTGTAATATTCCCGCACTATCCTGATTGCCTTGTTGAGATAATCTTTCTTTAAATGATCCGGCAGCGTCTCGGCAAAGCCGATAATATGAATAAATTTCTCCATAATCTTTCCGGACTTTGCCGTATCCAGGGGCAACTCTGTCATCAGGAAAAGTTCACTTCTCTCCGCCTTGTACTGTGAACGCATTTCGGCGTTTACCAGTCTGTGTTCCAGCGCTTCGCTGGCCTCAAAGTCATCTCGCAGCCCGATATACAAATCTCTAATGCCGCCCGGTATATAGTCTTCAGGATTAAGCGTTTCATTCTCTTTTTTGCGCGGAACACGGTACGAATCCTGTCCGCCGTCAAGCCCGTCCTCTTCGACCTGCCGGAAAAACAGAATTCCCTGCCGCGCCTTGGATTCCAGTTCGTAATCGATCTCCTCCTTGGTGAACTTGTATTTCCCGTAAACTTCCGGTTTGTGGTCTCTCAGAATCAACGGGCCGAATGAAGTCAATTCAAGGGTTTTGTTGTAGATAAAAGATTCGTAGATTAAATAATTCATTGCTGCCGCGCGGTCTTCAAATTCAGGCGATTTCGCACTGGCTGCGGGGGATTCCGGGGGAGGTACTGGTGATGATTGCGGCTCCGGCTGTTCCGGCTGTGATGGCTGTGATGGCTGTGATGGCTGTGATGGCTGTGATGGCTGTGATGGCTGTTCCGCTGGTAATGTTTGCAGCAGTCCTTGAATATAACCCAGTCCGGTTTCCGTCAGAACATAGTTGAAATCGTCAAGCCGCTGCAGCAGGCTGTTTGCCTCCATCGTTTGAATCGCCCAGCTCATATCGCCATCTGGAACAGGATTAACTTCGGCAACGGTAATTTTATTCAAATCCAGGCGGTTTTCATGGAGGCTGGGATAAATAACCTCAATTAAAATTTTGCGGAAATATTCTTCAGTATAATCACTGCTCATAGTCAATTTTCTCCGGCAAAATCAGTTCAAACCCGATGTTAATGCAATTTTAATCGAACATTAACAAACAAAAAATACTCTAATCCAATATACTCTATAATGATTATTCACCATTTGCAAATGTTCATTTTGCTTTCTTCAGCAAAATAATATGAATATTCGATATTACTAAAGAGTCCCGGAAGCATCCTGCTTGCGATTTATCTTTGTGCCTTTGCGCCTTTGTGCGAAATAATTTTTGAGTAGTTCCGTCTCAAAGGAGCCGTAAAGAAATAACCTTTACATCTTCGCGCTTCTCCCGAATGCCTTTGTGTTTGCCGGTTCGTTACATACCTTCAGGTATGCGCCTTACCGGCAATTCCCAAAATCTCTTCGGGATATTTCGCGAGACTTGTCAAGTTTATTTCTTGACAGCTCCAAAGTCAATTTTTCCGCATTGTTTCCTTTTCAACCAGCGCGGCGTAGCGGCTGTATTGTTTGAAGCACGCTGCATATTTTCTGGAACTGTCCGCATCCGGCTCATAGGTCTTGTCGAAACCGCCGCCCATTTTCTTCATTGCCTGCTGAACATTCTTATACAGTCCGCCGGCAACGGCGGCAAACATGGCGGCGCCCAGTGCGCAAGCCTGTTCTGATTTGACGATTTTTACCGGCATCCCCAGCACATCCGCGCACATCTGCATGATAAACGGGGACTTTTTGGCGACGCCGCCCATCGCGATAACTCCTTTTACCGGAATGCCTTCCACGGTAAACCGGTCGGCAATTTTTTTAGTGCCGAACAGCGTGGATTCGACCAGTGCGCGATAGATCATCGGCGCTGAACTGCCCAGATTAATGCCCAGAACCGCGCCTTTCAGCGACTGGTTGGCATCCGGAGTGCGCCGCCCGTTCATCCAGTCCAGCGCGAGCACGCTGGATTCGCCGACGGGTATTTTCATCGCTTCTTTTTCTAGCGCCGGAAGAATTTTTGCGGCAATCTTTTCGGCTTCGTCCTTGTCCAGCATCTGCAGCGGCCAGGCAATCAGATTTTTGAACCAGGCATAAATATCGCCGAATGCCGACTGGCCGGCCTCCATGCCGAGCATTCCCGGAATGATGGAGCCGTCAACCTGTCCGCAGATGCCGCGAATCAGTTTGCCGTCGAGATCCTTCAGCGGTGCCACTACCAGGTCGCATGTGGATGTCCCCATTACTTTGCTTAAATAATATGGCTCGATCTGGCCGCCGACCGCGCCGAAATGACAGTCGAACGCGCCGACCCCGATTGCAATTCCGGCTGGAAGACCGAGTTTTTCAGCCCATTCCGTGCAGAGCGTTCCCGCTTTCGTTTCAGCGGTGAATGTTTTGGCATAAAGCCGGTCTCGGAGTCCGGACAGCAGCGGATCAATGCCGGACAGGAATTTTTCCGGAGGCAGTCCGCCCCAGCCCGCGTGCCACATGGCCTTATGTCCGGCCGCGCAGCGGCTGCGTTTGAGCGTCAGCGGATTCGTGCTGCCGGCCAGCACCGCCGGGATCCAGTCGCAATGCTCGACCCATGAAAACGCCGCTTTGCGCACCTGCTTATCAGTGCGCAGGGTGTGCAGAATCTTCGACCAGAACCATTCCGAGGAGTAAATCCCGCCTTCGTATTTGGTGTAATCCTCGCCGCCCCAGGTTTTGGCGTAATGGTTGATCTCGCCGGCTTCCGCCACCGCGGTATGGTCTTTCCACAAAATAAACATCGCGTTGGGATTGTCTTCAAAGCCTGGCGTCATGGACAGCGGAACGCCGGCCTGGTTCACTGCCACCGGCGTTGAGCCGGTGGTATCCACCGAAATGGCGATAACATTTTTAGCGGCTCCGCCCTTCGCTTTCGCCAGTACGCCTTTTACTGTAATTTCCAGTCCGCTCAGATAGTCCAGCGGATGCTGCCGGAACTGGTTTTTCACCGGATCGCAGTATTTGCCGTGTTTCCATCTTTCATAGTGATGAACGCAACTGCCGAGTTCTTCGCCGTTTTCCGCATTGACCAGCAGCGCCCTGACGCTGTCCGAGCCGTAATCCAGGCCGATAACTAATTTAGCCACGATTGCCTCCGTTATATAAATGTCATAAATTTTGTATTTATACTCTGCACGTCTGAAAATTCAACTATAGATTGCGAAGATTTTGAGAATTGGTTCGTATTCTGAGAGGCTGCCGATACCGGGGTATCGAAAGCCTCGAAGAGTGCGAATCCAAACTCAAAAGATCGCAATCCCGCAATCCTATTCATCATATAGTTGAATTTTCAACCGCGCAGAGTATAAAATATGCGTTGATTGACGATAATCAAATAGCCAGTCCGCAAATCTCCCGGACTTTTCATCCGGCAATCCGCTCCGCCCGCTACTGTAATCGGCAACTTGAAAAAGCCGGTTGTCCCGCTAATTTATAGGTTTGTTTTGATAATTAATCAATGACAGGATTACGGGGGACTGTAACGCGATGTTGTTTTTAAAAGGCATTTTTATCGGGCTGCTGATCGCCATCCCGGTCGGCCCGGTCGGTATTTTATGCGTCCATCGCGTCATTTCCAAGGGACGGCTTTCGGGTTTGTTCTCCGGGCTTGGCGCGGCGGTGGCGGACGGATTATACGGCGCGGTGGCGGCTTTCGGGTTGACGCTTATCTCGGATTTCCTGATCGGATACAATTTCTGGATCCGCCTGTTCGGCGGAATCTTCATTATCATCATCGGAATAAGGATGTATTTAACCAGGCCGGTACTGGATATTAAAGACGATGTTCCCAACACTCCCGGCCGGGATTTTCTGTCCACATTTATAGTCACCATTACCAACCCGCTGACGATTATGGGATTTCTGGCTATTTTTGCCGGGCTGAACCTGATTAATACGCAGCGCGGTTACATGGATGCATCAATTCTGGTTGCCGGCGTGGTTGCCGGATCCTGCATCTGGTGGCTGGCGCTGGTTGTAATCTTCGGGTTTATCTGCTCGAAGTTCGAGATTTCGTGCCTTGGAGCACTGAACAAGATAGTCGGAATCGTGATTGTCATTATGGGCATTGCCACCATCATAGTCCAGCATAAACTGCCGCCGACGCAGCAGAATCATGCGCAGCCGGCAGTTGTCCGGAAGAGTGTTAACGAACTCCGGTGAGCATCTGCTTCATGATCACGGCATTGCGGTTTTCCGGTTCGTGCGCCAGAATCTCCTGAACAATCTCCAATGCCTTTTCAGTTCTGCCGTCAGAGGCGTTTGCCGCTGCCAGATTGAGCATCAGTCCGGCATTGCCCGGCGCAATGGACACCGCCCGGCTGAAGTAAGCAATCGCATCCTTCCAGGCTTTCCCGGACATTGCAATAATGCCCATGGCATTAAGGGCGCGGCGGTCGCAGGGCGCTTCCTTAAGGCAGAGCCGGTAATATTTTTCCGCCTGGGAAGCATTGCCTCTGCTCTGCAGATAGTAACCGTAATTATAGAGAACGTCGGGTTTGCCGGAACCCCTGGCCAGCGCCTGCGCGAATAACTTGTCCGCCTGCTGGAAATCCTTGACGGCGGAAGCGTTGATTGCCAGATTCATATAGCCTTCGGGCGACTCCGGATCAGCTTTTACCGCATCGGTGAAGTACTTTGCCGCTAGGCTGAAATCGTCCTTCTTTTCAGCAATTACCCCGAGCATGTTCAGGCAGCGGGCACGGTCATCGAGCGTTTTCAGCGCCGCAACCAGATGCTTTTCCGCTTCCGGATAATTGTTCTGCTTGAAATATGCCTCGCCCAGGATCGAATCGCTTTCCGCCTGTTCGCCTGCCGTATTTACCGGCGGGGAGGGCAGATAAACCGCCAGCGCGGCAAACCCGCAGCATGCCAGCGGCTTCAAAGCCCCGCGCAGATTCCGCCGTTCCGCAAGAACTCTGGAGATCAGAAAGGCGGCAAAAACAAATAAGGCCGGCAGCATTGCCAGACGGTATCTCCCGCTGGTTACGGTAAGCGTCTGGCCCAGCCAGAAAGCCGCGGCCAGCAAAATAAAGTGCCGGTAGCAGTAAAGTGTCCGGCGTTGACTCACCGCCAGCGCCAGTCCGGCCAGCGCCAGCGCCATAACCACTCCGGACGTCCAGACGGAATAGCGCTGCAGCGCGGTGAAGCAGCGCAGCGGCGCGGCGTCAGCGCCGGAGATGAGTTCCCGGCAGTTCCATACATACACCGCCTTTTTCAGCAGCAGGTTCAGCCATTGCGCCGGATTGGCGTGAATAAAATCAATTACACGTCCGGAATAAACCTGGTCAATGCTGATTTTTAACTTAGCCGACTCGGCATTGGCGCTATTGTGCAGCGCGTTCCATTGCGGGCCGGGACGCACATAGCAGGTTCCGGCGGCATCCGGGTTGTTGCCGATAAAAAGATTCAACCCGCTGTTGTTCTGAATCAGGACAAACCGTCCGCTGAGCATTGAATTATGAATGCATACCGGGGCAATGACCATCATTGCAAAAACTATGAAAACCGTTGCCGGCAGCAGCTTTTTCCATACCGCCGGATTGGCTTTCCAGCTAATTACCGGAAGCAGTACAGTCTCGGCGGCAATGAAAATCAGCGCCGTCGGATGAGTTGCCGCCGCCAGTCCGGCAGTCAGTCCGGCCCCGGCAAACCACAGAAGTTTAGTATACGGTTCCGGACTTTGCCGCGGCTCCGGCGTTTTTTCGCCAAAATAAATCAGCGCCACTGTCACGCACAGCAGCGGCATCAGCAGCGTTTCGCTGATCAGTTCCGCCTGGTAATAAATCAGCGGCGGATACAATGCGGCGATGCCAAGGAAAAGATAAGGAACCGTGGAATCCGTTTTTGAGCATAGCATTTTCAGCGCGTAGAACAGCGGCACCAGGCAGAGCAGGCCGGCCAGCAACTGCATGAAACGCACGGCAGGCAGACTGAAGGAAAAGAGCTTGTAAAATCCCGCCAGCAGCAGCGGATAAGCCGGCCCGTGGATATGCACAGCCTCCCAGATGATTTTGCCGGAAATAATTTCTTTTGCCCAGTCGTCGTATTCCTGAACATCCGGCCCGACCGGAATATCGAACAGTGGCGAGCCGGAGAACTGCCACAGATATATTATGCGCAATATCATCCCTGCCAGAAGGATTGAGAGCATGAAGTATACTTTTTTAGTAAAAATACTGTTTATTACTGTCACTATTATCTCATTCTATTTTGAATTATATGTTTTGATACTCTATAGTATACTATATGTTATCATAACAGAAAAAACGAGATGAAAGAAAAAAACTTAAAAATAAACAATGAGGCAGGTATTCACTGCCGGCCCGCCAGCGCGATTCTCAATGCGATAAGCGAGTTTCCCGACCACCGGTTCATTGTTTATCTTCCCGGCAGAGAAGACACCGAATTGAACAGCATTCTAAGCCTGATCGCTTTGGGCCTGCAATGCGGCGACCGTATTACCCTGCGCGTGTCCGGGCCGGATGAGGAGAATGCCTGCGCTAAAATTGCTTCATTGTTTGAGCACGAGTTTGATTTCCCCCCGAGAATGTAATATTTACGCCTCCGGTAAAATGGCACAGGTAACGGTATGCTCTTATATATTGTAATAATCTCCGCTTCCGTATATCTGCTGCTGGCGGCGATGTTGTATTTCATGCAGCGCCGCCTGGTGTTTTATCCGACAAAAGAGATTTTCGCCACTCCGCTCAATTTCGGAATTCCTTTTGAAGATGTTTACCTGGAAACTGCCGACGGAGTAAGAATCAACGCATGGTTTATTCCGGCTGAAAATGCCGAATGCACGGCGCTTTTCTGTCACGGCAACGGCGGATGCCTGGCGCACCGGGTCGAAACCATTGAACTTTATCATAAGCTGGGCGTAAACTTTTTTGTCTTCGACTACCGCGGATACGGACTCAGCGGCGGCGAACCATCCGAAAACGGCCTGTATCTGGACTCGGAAGCCGCCTGGCAGTTCCTGGTCAATGAAAAGCGCATTCCGCCGGACAAAATAGTGATCATCGGCCGTTCCCTCGGCGGAGCCGCCGCAGCCAGGCTGGCCGCGGAAAAACACCCCCGGCGGCTGATCTGTGAATCAGCGTTCGTCTCGATCAGGGAAACCGGCAGCGACAGATATCCGTACTTTCCGGTAAAACTGCTGTCCCGCTATAATTTCCCCACCGGAGAATTTCTTAAACAGGTAAAATGTCCGGCGTTGATTATTCACAGCCGTGATGATAAGGTTGTCAGGTTCAGCCACGGGCGGAAACTGTTCGCCATTGCCGGCGGGCCGAAAACATTTCTGGAACTGACCGGCGCTCACGACGAATGTTATTTCGACTGCCGCGATCAGTATGCCGCCGCCGTAAAAAGATTTATTTACGCGCCGGCAGAGTAAACCTAAGCCAGATACGGGTTGTTCAGCTTTTCACTGCCGATGGTGGTGGCGGGGCCGTGTCCGGAATAGACTTTGGTGGAATCCGGCAGCACAAGCAGCTTGCTTCTGATCGAATTGAGAATGCTGTTCATATTGCCGCCGGGCAGATCGGTGCGCCCGATTGAACTGGAAAAAAGCGTATCCCCGGCGAAAAGCGCCTGAAGCTGTTTAAAGTAAAAGCAGACCCCGCCCGGCGTATGGCCGGGAGTTTCCAGAATCGTAAAATCCGTTTCCGGTATGGTTGACGCCGGAACCGGCAGATTTTTGGACAAGGGAACGAACGGCATCAGATGATTGTCCGGGCTGTTGTAAAGGCCCAGGTCCGCCGGGTGGAGATATACGGTTTTGACCTTTAAAGCATCCATTACCCCGCGGATTCCGCCGATGTGATCGACGTGCGCGTGGGTAAGCAGAATGACTGCTTCGTCAAAATTCAACTTTGCCGCGGTTTTGACGATATTTTCCGGTTCCGATCCCGGATCGATAATGTAAAGTTTATGACCGTCTTCGGGCTGGACCAGATAGCAGTTGGTCTCGATCATCCCCACAGTTTCCAAAATAATTCTGGACATCAATAATCCTTTCGCGGTTAAAATCAGTCACGTCCGCCGCCGCCGAAAATGCGGAGCAGCAGCAGGAACAGGTTGATAAAATCAAGATACAGCCTCAGCGCGCCGAAAATGGCGTATTTTCTGGCGCTGTCGGATTGTTCAAGCCCGTCCATCGCCAAGCTCATTTCCTTGATGTTCTGGGTATCATAAGCAATGAGTCCGACAAAAACCGCGATGCCGATATAGGTTGTTATCCAGTACAGCATGCTGTTAGCCCAGAACATATTTACCACGGAAGCAATAATTATGCCGATAAGAAACATAAAACAAAGGTTGCCGAGCGAGGTCAGGTCGCGTTTGGTCACATAACCATACAGGCTCATTACTCCGAAAGTGCCGGCCGTGGCAAAAAATGTCGTGGCGAGCGATTCCGCGGTGCAATGATAAAAGACGACTGACAAAGTGAGCCCGTTGAGCGCCGCATACGTCAGGTATGCCAGAGTTGCCGTAGCCGCAGACATTTTATTCAACCGCACGACCAGAAATCCGACCGCCACCAGTTCCAGTATAATCAGCCCGAAAAATAAAACCCGGCTGGAAAGTATCGCATTCATCACCGACGGAGTTGCGACCACCCACATGGCAATCAGGGCGGTAAGGACAAGTCCTCCGCACATCCAGCCGTAAACACGATTTATGAAACTGCTTTGCGCTCTGGCGACCGCCATAGTACCGGCATTGCCCGCCGCGTTGGATTCCATTCTGAAATTATCCATATTTATATCCCCGCTTTTCTATAAATTATTGAAAGTATGACAAATATATATCATCCAGCCGGAAAACCAAGGTGAACAGTTCTAAAGTTTTAAAATAAAAAACACGGCATTTTGCAGAATAAAGGCGCAAAATACCGGATTTATGGTTATTCAGTTTATTTACTGATTCTGGTCAAAGCTTGATTGATGGCGTTTTTCAAATCTCTGACCACTTCACCCTCGACTTTGGTAAAACTTTCTGCTGAACCGAACATGATTTTGTCTTCACGGATGAATTCCGCTTCACGCCAGTCCAGTATTGGACGGAAAAAGCAGGTCAATACCAGCACCGCCAGCGCGAATGTCAGCATCACTGTTCTGGCGGTTGCTCCGTAGTAGACGCTGTACTTCTTACCGTTGAACAACACCGCCGCCCATTGCGCGATTCGCAGCATGACTAACACCGCAAGAATAATCCCTGCGATAAGCAATATGATCGCTGTTGGAGATAATTTTTGCGGTGTGGTCATGGACAGAGGAGCAAACGCCGCAAAGACCAGCACGACTAGTCCGGTTATAACAGATATTTTCTGAATTTTGCCGGACGGCGGCGGCGTTTCCACTCCCAGTTCACGGCATCTGGCAGTAACATATCTGCCGGAGAGTATCAGCACGATGGCGGGAATGAGTAACAGTAAAAGCGCCATTTGCGCAACAAAACGAGCTCCGTTGGCTGCAAGACCGTAATCGTATCCGCTGAGCGGCTCAATTTGCGAAAGCACGAAATAGACAACACACGGCAGTACAACGCCTAAGCCCAGTATTTTCAATACCGTCAGCGGCGGCGGGGATAGAAGCAATAGTCTGGCTCCGCTGCGGAAGCGCCAGTACAGCGCCGCGCCAATGGCGCATATCATCCAGGTTATCAAAATAAAGTTTATCAATGACAGCGTGATTTTCTGGCATAAGACATATTCGGCATAACGTTCGGGAGCCAATTCTTCGCTGGTACATTCGCGTCCCAGCGCGGGCAGCAGCATACCGGTCAGGATGCCGCCGCGCGAATAGGGGATGGTCTTTTTCTCGCGTTTGCTTTCTTTCCATTCGCGTACCGGAATTGACAGGAGTTCAGTCTCCAGTGTGACTGTTTTTGCGGTTTCCGCCATACCCAGTTTATTATATAGCGGCGGCAGTTTTTCGGCATCTATGCTGGCGATGGCCGTAGTAATCAGCACTCCAATGAACCAGTTTCCATCTGAATTGACATGCTGGAAAAATTGTTTCCAGGTGTTCAGATATTGCAGCGCTTCCTGTTTTCTGCCTTCCTTGATCAAAATATTCGCATATTCCGGCATATATCTGCCGATGTTTCTATAGTTGCTTAATTGCGGCAGCAGGGTTCCGGCGCCAAGCACCATCTGCTCAAACTGACCAGTTAGCGAGTTGGCCTCACCCATGATTTGCAGTCTCTGCTTTAACAGATCGGCGGTATACGAATTGCAATATTTCTTTTTGACCCCGGCCAGATATTCATGCATGGCTTTTTCCAGCAAAACCCGGTCTTTCAGTTCAAACCGGTATTGTTGTTTGGCTTTTTTATCCTCCCTTGGCAGGCCAACCTCAGAGCATGCGTCTTGCAGCAGTATTCCGGCGGCAAGGTAATTATACAGCGCGTTGTCAGGGTCAATTTTTCCGGCACGCCCGATTTCAGCTATAAAGTCACAGTCTTTGCTGTTCCCAAGGCTAATAAGAGAAATAATATAGTTGGCCGCATAGATTTTGTTGTCAGGGAATTTTTCCCAGATGGCTTTTTGCTGTTCGATACGAGTTTTTTTGTCGGGGTCGCCATATAAAATTAATTGCTGCTCAGGAGTATAGCGCCTGAAAATGTCGAAGCTGAATATTTTGCCGGAATTATCCAATAAAGACTTGCCGACATGGTCGATGCTGTGTGTCATGTTCATGAAACTGTAAGTGATATTCAGCGAGAAAAAGGCACAGATGATCACGGCGGGGATCAGCAGCGCTCCGGCCAGCAGGCGCATTCTGGCTCGGAAGTTCATGCGCCTGCGGTTGGCGGCGGCCAGGCCGTCGGCGACTTCTACGGGCGAACCGAATGTCTTCAGCGCCAGTTCCAGGCTCTCCTCATTGGAATGGCCTTGAGCTGTTTCCTCCGCGATTTTTTCTTCGAGATGGGATTGCAGTTCCCTGCGGATATCCAGCCGGATTTCCGGGTCGGAACGCAGCCCTTCGGTAAACAAATCGAGCGACTGGTTAAGTTTATCCATGATCGGATTCCCTCCCGGATTTAAGCGAACAGCAAAGTGTTGACTGCCTGGGCGAAATGCGACCATTCCTCAACTTTTGCCGCCATTTCCGCCTGGCCTTTTTTTGTCAGGGTGTAATATTTTCTGGGTTTGCCGTTGTCCGCGATCTCCCATTCGCTCTCGATCAGGCCATCCGCTTCCAGCCGGTGCAGGCAGGGATAGAGGGTGCCTTCCTTCCACTGGAAAGCATTATTCGTTTTTTCGTTGACGACTTTGATGATCTCATAGCCGTACATTTTTTTATGGTTGAGCAGTTTTAAAATAACCGGCTCCGCCATTCCCCGCATCATATCGCTGTTGACCGCCATTTTAATTCTCCGTTGTTATTATGCATCGTCTGTCTAGGTATTAATTAAATTATACATCGGCATTCGATGTATGTCAAGAGGCAAAGTATAAATAATAAAGTAAAGCCGCTAATACATTTAACCACGAAAAACACAGCGCGGCATAGCCGCAACCAAAAAATACACCTTAACCACGAAAAACACGAAAACTCACGAAAAAGGGGGAATTTCTTTATCCACAGATGACACAGATGACGCAGATGAAAATCATGAAACAGGAGATACGGGATTTCCGGGTAGGAGCAGCCGTCCCGGCAGACCGTCTTTATACATTTCGCCTTTGGCGACCAACGCCTCGCCGTTGGATCACGCCCGGCGGGCCGCCGGTGGCAAGTAACGGGAAACAATTATTTGTTTGCGGGGGAAACCCGGACAGTTCCGGGTTCCCCCTCGCGACCCTCCTCCCGAACTTTTAATTGACGGATAGAATGATGGAATTTCTCCACTGCATTGCTGAGCATTTTATACGCTGAGTTCCATGTTCTATTTTTTAGTGCCTTTCGTGTGTTTCGTGGTTAAAAATGTTTTTGGATTTGACCGGGGAAAAAGGATTTTTCTGTGGTTAAGGACTGTCCAGAATGAGCGATGGCAGTGTCCAAAATTTCCAGAATTTCCAGATCACGCTTTTTTCGGACGGGCTTTGAAACGGGTGCAGTAAGCGCATTTTTGGCACAGGTCTTCAATCAGGACGCCGTTTTCAAAGCCGGTCAATATCGCTTTTGCCCGCGGACTGTCCAGAATGTCCAGAATTGATTGCTGACGGCAGTTGCCGAGGGCGGTGACGCCGTCACGGTCCAGACAGCACGGCGCCACCGTACCGTCGGACAGAATGGCGCAATGAGTGCCGAGCGCATGGCAGAACCCTTTAGTGTTTAAAAGGTTGGCGGATTTGACATCCGGCCATTCGAAGCGGGTGTCCAGATGGAGATACAGCCGGTTCAGCAGCGGACGGCTTTTGCGGCCGCTGGAGTGTCCGGTCGCGGGAATGGTTACCCCGAATGCGCCTTCGATGCTCCGGCAGATCCAGTTGTTCGCATCGGAATCAAGTTTCTGTGACGGGGAGTCCAGATTCCACAACCGGTAGTTGATATAAAGTTCCGGACGCTGCGCGAAAGCCTTTTTGGTAAAGTCCAGAATCTGTTGAAGCCGTTTCTCTCTATCCGTCTGCAACTGGAGCTGCGGCAGCGAATGCAGCGAGATATTGACCTGGCGGACGACGGGATTGAGCAGGCCTGCTGCGGCGGCGGTATCAAACAGTGTGCCGTTGGTAGTGATGGCGACCGGCAGTTCAAGGCCGGCGCAGATCTCAATGAAGCGGAAAAACTCCGGATGCAGCAGCGGTTCGCCCATGACGTGCAGATAGACCTGCTTCGTCAGCGGTTTAACCTGCCGCGCGATGTCCGCAAACATCGCGGCGTTCATGTATGCCGGGGCGCGGCCGGTGCCGGGGCAGAACGGACATGCCAGGTTGCAGACGTTCGTAATCTCAATATATATTTGCCGGAAACGCATAAGATCCAGTCATTAAAAGTTTTCTTTTTTCTAAAATAGATGTTATTTTAATTAATATACTCTATAAGGGTGAAAATTTAACATAGATGAACAGGATTGTGGATTGGATTTTTTCGATCCGACTGACAGGCGATATAAATATCGCCGGAAGAAGGAACGGAAAAATACAGCCGTAAGACATTCACCGCAAATCTGTTGCGATCTTTCGAGTTTGGATCCGTACTCTTCGAGGCCTTCGATACCACGGTATCGGCAGCCTCTCAGAATACGAACCAATTCTCAAAATCTTCGCAATCTATGTTAAATTTTCACCCTTATAGAGTATAGCAGCAACACAGATATTACATTTTTCGCGACATGGGGGAGAAAATGAAAGCAGTCAGCGTTGAACAGATGAGACGCCTGGATCAGAAGACCATTCAGGAATACGGCATTTCCGGGTTCGACTTGATGGAGTGCGCCGGATTCGGCGCCGGACAGGAAATTCTCGAATATGTCAGCCGGCTTGATCAAAAACATGTTAAGCGGTTTGTCATTCTGGCGGGCAAAGGCAATAACGGCGGCGACGGCTATGTGGTGGCGCGTTATCTGCTGGAACACAGTTTGACCGAAGTAATCATTTACGCCGTGTGCGGCATTCACGACCTGGAAGGAGCGGCCGCCAGACACGCCGGCAAAGTCAAGGGCAGCGTTAAAATAGAAGTAAAAGAAATCCTGGACAAAGGCGATTTCAAGGACGGCGACATCATCATTGACGCCCTGCTCGGCACCGGAGCCAAAGGCAGCCTGAAAAAGCCGTTCGACAACTGGGTTGAAGCGGTCAACGCGTCCGTCCGTCCGGTGATCGCGCTGGATATTCCCTCCGGCCTGGACGGCGATACCGGCAAAATCTGCGGAAGCTGCATTCTGTCCGACCTGACCATAACTATCGGCCTGCCGAAAAAAGGGATGGCACTCGGCGCCGGCCCCGGTCAATGCGGCAGGCTGAAAGTCGTCGATATCGGCATTCCCGATGAATATATTGAGAAGGTGGAAACGGAGTTTGATATATATACCGAACGCGACGCCGGCCGGCTGATCTCAAGGTTGCCGGTGAGCAGCCATAAAAACACCCGCGGCGCTGTGCTGGTTATTGCCGGGAGCCGGGATTATTTTGGCGCTCCGTTTCTTTCCGCGCTGTCGGCGCTGCGTTCCGGCTGCGGCCTGGTGAGAGTGGCGATCCCGCAGAACATGCAGCCGGTTGACAGCCGCTGCTTCTCGCTGATTGTCAAGCGGGTGAAGGATAACGGCAGCGGTTATTTCTGCGAGCAGTCCATCAAAGAGCTGGAGCCGCTGATCGCGCTTTCCGATGCCATCGTCGTCGGTCCGGGAATCGGGCAGCACCGGGATCTGGTGCCGTTCCTCAGCTATCTGTGCGCCATTGACAAACCGATGGTGTTTGACGCCGACGCGCTGAATGTGATCTCCCAGATACCGGAGATTTTCAAGGAGAAGGAATCAAATATCCTGACGCCGCATCCAGGCGAAATGCACCGGCTGCTGGATGCTTTCGACTTGAGTGAATGTCTGAATTCTGACCGTATCACCCAGGCGAAGACTCTGGCCGAAACCACCGGATCCACGGTAGTGCTGAAAGGACACCGTTCGGTCACCGCATCGCCGGACGGACGCGTCGCGGTCAACAGCAGCGGCTGCCCGGCGCTGGCCACTGCCGGCTCCGGCGACTGTCTGACCGGCGTCATCGCGTCTTTTATTGCCAAAGATGCGGACTATTTCGAAGATGTGGCGGCGGCGGTATATATTCACGGTTTGGCCGGAGAATTAAGTTACTTCGGCAACCGGGGAATGATTGCAGATGACATTCCCATGCTGGTTGCGGAAGCCATGAAAAAGCTATCCCCTTTCGCCTGACGGAGGGAGAGGGGGAAGTTCTAAAGTCCGGTCCTGCTTGCGGGTCCCGCGACTGCGGGATCTAAAGTTCTAAAGTTTGGAGAAGAGAGAAAAGCGGGTTGGCCGGTCAGTCCATGCAGTCCATTTTGTCCATATAGTCCATAACAACTTCAGCGCGGTTCTTACTTATCGTCGTCACCGATGGCCATAATCAGGGCGACTTCCCTGGGGACGTGATCCGGCGGCGGCGGAACCTGTTTAACTGACATGAACAGCCTTTCGACGGAATCATCCATCAACTGGTTGCCGCTGAGTTTTAATATCCTGTAGGAAATAATGCGCCCGTCAGCGGCAATATTGATCTGGACAGTCACTTCCGGCAGCTTGCTGCCCAGCAGCCGTTTTTCCGGCGTGTCCCAGTATTGCTTAAGGAAAAAGCCGAGCGCCTGCTCATACGGGGCGGAAAACTCGCCGGTGCCTCTGCCGCCGTAGCCGATCGGTCCCGGCGGAGCTTGTCCTGAGACCGGTCCTTTGCCGTATCCGCCGGCCCCGGCTTTGCCGACTCTTTTGTCATTGATCATTTTAGCCAGATCGGCGGCGGTGGCGGCTTTGAACTTTTTATCCTCTTCAGCTTTTTTGGCATTTTTTTCCGCGATTTCCTGCTGCTTTTTCTGCTGGATTTTCTGCTTGACTTTCTTCTGGAGGTCAATGACTCTCGGTTCCGGCGGCAGTGGTTTGGGCGGGGTCACCACCGGTTCGTGCGGCGTCGGCTCCGAGACTTCTGTTTTGACTGGCGACGGCGGAGTCGGTTCCGGCACTCCCTGCGCTCCCGGATCGCCGGACGGCGGGTGTCCGGCGGGAATATTGAGCGCTCCGAAGGTTTTAGGCATGGCAATCAGGTTGACAGCCAGGATATCCGGCGGTTTCGGCGTAAACCAGTCCCCGACGCAGACCCAGATGAGCGGGATGAAAATGAAGATTATATGGGCGGTCAGCACGCCTTTAAAAATTCTTTTGCTGGTTCGCGGTGAAACCAGCGGTTTTGCTTCCGGTTCAATTGAAACCGTATATGATGACATTTCCGGAATCATGGTTTACCTAATTGGCGCCTTCAGCCTGTGTTACAAGAGAAATGTTCTTATACCCTGAATTTTTAATCGTCTTCATAAGCAAAATAACTTCTTTATAGGAGCGGGCGCCGTCGGCGCGGAGCAGCAGGGTGGTTTTCGGGGAATTGATTTTTAGCTTGCGCAGTTCATCCAGCAACTGTTCCTGGGTAATGACTCTTTTATCGTAGATCAGCCTGCCGTCCTTGTCAATGGCGACCGTCTTATAGTCTTCCGGCAGCGGATTGGAGTTCAATTCCGGAGGCGCGACGGAAGTGCCGTATTCGATGATCGGCATCATCATCAGGAAGATAATGAGCAGAAAAAATGTGATGTCAATCAGCGGAATCATGTTGATTTCGTCAAATGGACTCGATTGAAAGCGACGCTTGCGCATACAGAAATCTCCCTATTCCTTAGCCTTGTCAGCTTCCAGTTGTTCCAGATTCACCCTGGCCATGAACTCTTCGACAAAGTTATCCATGCGGACGATTACGCTGCGGATATTGATCGTGAGCAGATTGTATCCGATCATGGACGGGATGGCGACAATCATACCGGTAACGGTGCACAGCAGGGCGCCGCTGATACCGGGAGCCAGGCCGCCGACTTCAGCGCGGCCTTGCGCCGCCATACTGACGAACGCGATCATGATCCCCCATACCGTACCCAGCAGGCCGAAGAAAGGACACGCGCTGACCACGGTTGCCAGCATTCCGATCCGTTTCTCCATAAATTCAATCTGGTATGATACTTCCCGTTCAAGCGCAATCCTGACCGCCTCGTTCTGTATCTCGCTCAGTTTCCGGACATTGTAGTGGTCGGGCCCCATTAAAAGCTGATCGGGACTGATGGCATAAAACTCCATGAGTTTATCCATCCCCGCTTTGTAAACGCATGCCAGCGGACTGGAGTCATTTCTGCTTTCCCTGTACATTTCCGAAAGCCGCCGCCGGCGCTTCATCAGCAGCATGAATAGTTCCGACATCTTTTTGCAGCGGACCAGGAAAACCCCTTTTTCAATCATAATCGTCCATGTAAAGACGGAACCGAAAAGCAGGAAAATGACAATGGCCTGACCGACAAGATCGCTTTTTTCAAAAGCATAATAAACTCCCGCCGCCGGAACTGGCAGTAAAGAATAAAACATCACCTGACCTCCTGAATAAAAAAATAAACTATTATTACTTTATAATTTTAATATAACAGGATATATTGAATAAATCGAATTCAAAAAATGACTTTTTTAATAATAATAGCAAGGAATTTTTAAATGTCAGAAGTATTTCCTGTTCTAGGGTATGACATCGGCGGAACCAAAATCGGCATCGGACTTTGTTCCAGTGACGGCAAACTCTACGGCAAAGACCGGATTGACAACAAGGATACCGACCCGGACGTCATTCTCCCGCTGCTGGTGGAAAGGGGGCAGAACCTGATCGACGCGGCCGGATTCAAGAATTCTGACATCAAAGGTATCGGCATCGCGTCGCCGTCCCCGTCTGACATCCCGCAGGGGATCATCGTCGGGCCGCCGAACAATAAGCACTGGAAGAATGTTCACATCAAGCATTACCTGTCAAAAAAACTCGGCATTGAAGGCTTCTTTGACAATGACGCCAACGCCGGCGTGCTGGCGGAATGGTTCTTCGGCGCGGGCAAGGGCGGCAAAAATATCATGTATCTGACCATGAGCACCGGCATCGGCGGCGGCATTGTCGCCAACGGCCATCTGGTTCAAGGCAGAAGTTTTTATGCCGGGGAAATCGGCCACATTGTGCTGGAACTTAATGGAATCCAGTGCAATTGCGGGCTTAATGGGTGTTATGAGGCTTACTGCGGCGGCAGGGCGGTGGCTCAGCGCATGCAGCGCGAACTGGCCGGACAGCCGGAACACCCGCTGGTCAAGCTTGCCGGCGGAAAGATTGAAAACCTCGACATGGTTGCCCTGCTAAAAGGCGTCAGGGAAGGCAATGACTATGCGTTGAAGCTCTGGGACGAAATCTGTCTGAGAAACGCGCAGGCATTCGGCGCCATCATGAATCTGCTCAATCCGGAAAAGCTCATCCTCGGCACGATTGCCTACGCCGCCGGGGACCTCTTCATGAAGCCGGTCAAGCAGTATCTGCCCAGGTTCGCATGGAAGGAAACCATAGAAGTCTGCGAGATAGCACCCTGTGCGCTCCGCGAGGATATCGGCTACTATGCCGGCCCCGCGGTGGCGTTGAACTGCCTCTATGAAGCCGGCCGTTTCGATCTCCCGTGGAGACGCTGATCTATAAATTTCAGGTACTGATATGACCGGAGAGAAGCAGGAATTTCATCCGGGGGAAGTCCCGTCCGGACCCGGAGTATATGTATTCCGGGACCGTTTCGGCAAGGTGATTTATGTCGGCAAAGCTTCAAATCTGCGCAAGCGGCTGAGTTCCTATTTCCAGCCGTCACGCGATACACGCGCCGATCCCAAACTCCGTTCCCTGATCAAGTCAATTTTTCACTGGGAATTTTACGCGGTCAAGACCGAAGACGAATCGCTGATCCTGGAATCACGGTTGATCAAGCAGTACGCCCCGCGCTATAATGTGCTGATGCGGGACGACAAGCGTTATCTGCTGGTTAAAATCAATCTCCGCGACACGCTGCCGCGGCTTGAGCTGGCCAGGTTCCGCAAGGATGACGGATGCCGGTATTTCGGGCCGTTTCCCAACGGTACCGCGCTGCGGGCGACAATAGAATTCCTGACCACCAGTTTCAAACTGCGGGCATGCAGGGTTTCCGACCCTGACCAGGAGGATTACAAGCACTGCCTGAACAGCAAAAGCTGCTGCGAACCGTGCATCGGCAAAATTTCCGGCGAAGACTACCGGCTCAGGGTTGATGAAATGCTTAGAATCATTGACGGCGATGTCGCGCCGATTGTAAAAGATCTGGAAACAAGGATGGCGGAATGCGGAGCCGCGCAAAAATACGAGCAGGCCGCGAAAATCAGGGACGTGATCGGCAATATCAAAGCCATTTTCGGCGCCAGAAATCGTTCTTTTGAACGCACATCCATCCCGTCATCGCCCGGAGAAGACGCCGTGACGGATTTGCAGTCCGCGCTGGGGCTGAAGATCCTGCCGGTGACTATCGAGGGGTTCGATATTTCCAATATCGGCGGTCAAATGGCGGTCGGCAGCATGGTCTGTTTTGAAAACGGCAGGCCGAGCCGGAAAAAATACCGCCGTTTCCGGATCCGCGATGTCCATCAAAGTGATGACTTTGCCATGATGCGCGAGGTTTTCATCCGTCATTTCGGACGGAAACTAAGGGAGAATCTGCCGCTGCCGGATCTGATCATGGTTGACGGCGGCAAAGGGCAGTTGAGTTCCGCGCTGGAAGCGCTGATAACGTTGAAGTGTCCGCCGGTGGCGGTCATCGGACTGGCTAAAAAGCACGAGGAAATCTTTATCCCCGGATGTTCCGAACCGGTAATCCTGGAACGTCACCGTCAGGCGCTTCGGCTGCTGCAGGCGTTGCGGGACGAGGCGCACCGTTTTGCCGTGAGCTATCACCGGGAAATCCGCAATAAGCGCATTCAGGAATCTTTGCTGGACGACATTCCGGGTATCGGTGCGGTGCGCAAGCGGATTCTGCTGGAGAAGTTTGGCTCGGTCAGGGAGCTGCGGAAGGCGTCTCCGGCGGACATCGTGGCGCAAGTTCCCGGAATCGGACAGGTTTTTGCTGAGAAAATAGTTGATTTCCTTCGCAGAAACCATATAGTTTAAACAGATGCGGATTTTGCGGTATTTTTCATTAATATACGGAGATTGTTGTATGAGAGTTATAAATTTAACGATTCCCGGCTTGTGCTGTGCCGCCGGAATGCTGCTGTTTGCCGCCGGTTGCGCGTCGGTCAAGGAACAATATCTTGACGGGGCCAGACGCGGCAACCCTGAATATCAGGCTGCCGCCGGAGCCATGTACATCAATGGCGGCCCGGCGGAAATTAACTATGACGAAGCCTGCAACTGGGCAAAAGCCGGTTCCGCCGGAGGCAGTTTCGTCGCCATGTACTATCTGGCGGAAATATATGCGAACGGCTATGGCAATGTCACTCCCGACCATCTGCGGGCCGCTCGGTATTATGACAACGTGGCGGAAGATATAAAGAAGAAAGCGGCGGAAGGGCATATCGGCGCGGCGTACGTGCTGGGCAGGATGTGCCGTTACGGGCAGGGCTTGCCGCAGGATAAAGCCGCCGCCATGAAATGCTTCCGCCTGAGTTCCTCCGCATTATATGCTCCGGCATTGAACCAGCTTGGTGAAATGACCATGGAAAGCAGCCCGGAAGAAGCCAAAAGACTTTTCTTCAGCGCCGCTGAAAAGAATTGTCCTGAAGCGCAATATAACCTGGCGGACATCTATTTTAATGAAAAGAACCAGGCCGCAGGCATTAAGTGGCTGAAAAAGGCGGCGGAGAATCAATATCCGCCTGCTCAATACCGGCTGGCAGGAATTTTCGAGTCCGGCGACGGCGCAGCTAAAAACCCGGAGGCCGCACAGGAATTGTGCCTGAAAGCCGCCCGAAGCGGTTATGCGCCCGCCCAGTACAAGATGGCACTGCTCTCCGGCAAGAATGACGAAGCCGCCGCAGGCTGGATGAAGAAAGCCGCCGAACGGTCGTATGTTCCGGCGATGAACAATCTCGCGGAAACGTTGCTGAAAGGCGTTGACGACGGCTCGGTCAAAGCGCTGATTCTTTACGAACTTGCCCGCAAAAGCGGAGACGCCGCCTCGCTGGAGAAGATCATTGAACTGGACAACAAAACCGGACTCTATCTGTTCGTGAAGTTCAGTTGGAATGACATCAGCAACGGCGAAAACTACATCCTGGCAAACTCGCCGGTGTTCCGGATTATCGACGGCTACAAAGCCGGAATCACGGCCGGCAGCAAGTCCGCCTTTCAGGATGAGCTTGCCAAAAGCGCATCCGCCTTTTATCTGGATAACGCCTGGTATCACATCTACAGCAACAAGCTGCCGTTTGCCTGGGCAGGCGATATTTTCAGGATGGCGCTGGATACGGAGAAAGGCAAGCCGGGGTTCTGGTTCTGCTACGGAAGCTGCATCGGAATGGCCGGCCATGGCGAAGGCGTCATGTACGCGGTGCAGATGATGGGTGAAACGGCAAACGCGGCGGGCAGTCCGGAGGACAAGGCCCTGCTGCTTGACCTTGCCACTCTGATGAAAGCTAATGCCCTCATTCTGATGAACAACGACGCCGAAGCCTATAATTTCCTCTTCACCAGCGGAAAACTGAAGAACTGCAAATCCAGTTTTGTCATCAACTACGTCAATCTATGGGCTCCGGCGCTGCTGAAGGACAGGAACAAGTTCGCGGTGGCCACGGGCATTGACCCGGCGGCGCTGAAAGAATTCAGAATGCCTGAAAAACAGCTTTTCTATGACGCGCAACTGGGCAAAGATACCGCCGGGGAGACTCTGGTGGAAGAGCCGGTGGTTGAAAAGCGCGCCAAACAAAAACAATAAAAGGTTGAAATAGTTCATAGTTCCACTTACTTTATAAGCAACAAATAATGGAGGCTGTTATGCCGGACGCTTCTGAAAAAGCCGTTGCCCTGGACGCCGTGAAAAGCGGAATCTCCGATGTCCGCGCCAGCATCAACATCCTGTTTGCGGTGGCAGGCAAAGACGGCCGCGGCATTATTGACATCTACCGCCGCGAGTTTATCGAACACTACATGCTCGCGCTGCAGAAAATCCAGGAAGACCTGAATACGCTCAGAACAGACGCGAAGTCGGCTTCCAGAAGACATACCGTCATTGACGACAAGCCGGATTCCGTGGACTGCATCAACGAACTGACTAGATTATGCGATGACAAAGCGTTGGCGGAAAACCTCGAAAACTGCATTTTTGACGCCCTCACCGCGCACAATATTTTCAACTACTACCAGGATACAGATTCCGCCTCCGATAAGGAAAAACAATTCCTGGCGCTGCATGCCGAACGCATCTGCTGTTCCGCCGGCATGGTTTTAGCCTACATCCAGCAGCTCGATCAGATGGACAGCGACCGCAATGCGCTTTCCAGAATTCGGCCGGAAGCCTTTCAGTTGTTCAAGGCAAAATCCAATATCAAGCTGGCGAAAGGACGCGTCTCCGGCAAAACGCTGGAAATACTGGCGGCCAGGGCCAGAGCTTCAGACCCGTTTATCGGCAACCGTTCATTCCGTTACCTGGACGGACAGTTCCACCCCGCCGAACTCGGCGCGATCCGCAAAGTCGATCAGTTTTTCGGCTACAACGAAGTGCGCAGCATCTTCTATGAACACTTTTCGGCGTTCTCCAAGGGGGAAGCGAATTATCCGCTGCTGGTCTCCAGCCTTCCCGGCCTCGGCAAGACGCACTTTTCCATCGCCTACACGCTCTGTTTTGACAACCTGACCATCATTCTGCCGGAGCCCGGCGATCTCGAAAGGGGACTGGAGCCGCTTACCCGGAAGCTGGCCGCCAGGAAAGACCATAAATTCGTGATCTTTTTCGACGACATTGACCCCGCCAAAACCAACTGGTACTATTTCAGAACCAATGTCGGCGGGAGTTTCGCTCTGCCGCCGAATGTCAATATCATCATTGCCGCCAACTATGATTTCCCGGCCAACATTTCCAGCCGCGGCCGCGGCGTGAAATTCCCGATGTTCGACGAAATCAGATGCCAGGAAATGGTCATGGACTTTCTGGTCTCAATGGGCATGAAACACACTCCGAACGATCTGGTCTCTGTGATCTCCGCCGACTATGTCGAGGAGTTCGGACAGAAAAAGTTCGAGGAACTCAGCCCGCGAACCCTGATCCGCTACCTGGAAATCTATAAGCGCGATCCGAAGAAACGGAAACGCATGCTTGATCTTTCCAGGGCAGAACTGACTTCCCGCCCGGACGCCCAGGCTTTTTACGACTTCAACGTAAAGATCATGAAAATGCTTTACGGCGAAGAAGCATTAAGCGTCCTCCGCGAAGAAAAACTGAAACAGTCCATGATAACCTAGTACTCTGTAAAGCTAAAATTTTTGCATAGACGAGTTATACTCTGCGCGGTTGAAAATTCAACTATAGATGAATAGGATTGTGGATTGGATTTTTTCGATCCGACTGACAGGCGATATAAATATCGCC
>JBAWXM010000019.1:0-29512 GCA_037144075.1 Lentisphaerota bacterium
TAGGTTTTAGGTTTTAGGCTGTTCAACTTGGACATTGGAAATTCCGTGTTGGATATTGGATATTCATGATTTTGTTTCCCCTGGGAGCGCCGGTCGCGCCCTGTGCAGAAATAGGATTTTGTGTTTGACGGGCAAAATGACGGACAGATTGAACGCAGATTTTAAGTTTTGGTGCTTGAAAATAGTCTCTGAATCATAGATTTTACGATTCAGAAGAATGAATCATCAGCAGAAATGACCCTGATTCGAGTTGTTTGACAAGGCCGGTGCCTCTGGTGGATTGCCGGTTACGGTTACGGATGCTGACATGATGCTACGCAACGTCGCGGTAATAATATTTCAGTATTCCGCCGATCCGTTCTTTGCATTTGATCTCGCCATTGGGACGATTAACTGTAGCATCTGGAACCGGGATGCAGTTGTCCAGTCCCTGATGATTGCCTGCGTCTGATAATATGCGACGTATTCAGTTACAACATGCCGCAGAGACTTTTCGCCGATGAAAATCATCTGGTTGAGACATTCAGATTTTATTTTCTCCACAAAATTTTCGGTGTAGGCATTTAGGTTTGCGGAAAATGGCGGAAGCCGGATCGGTTTTATGCTGGAGCTTTTCATGATCGCGTCGAATTGCGATGTATATTTTGTGTCGCGGCCATGGATGACATATTGCGCGTGCTCAAGTGCTCCTCCCGTCCGGTTAAGTTTTTGGCGGCCTGCGCCATCCATTCGCCGTCCGGATGCGCGGTAATGCCGCTGACTCCTGCCTTCGGTGATGGCATAAGCTGCATTGAATTGCAAACTTTGGCATGTTTCAAAAGGTAGTTGACACTTTCACGTCATAACGTTCTGATAAAATAAAGTAAAACAGTCAAAACAAGCTCCGGCGGAGCGATACATATTGTAGCACCGGACTTTAGTCCGGTGAATAATGATAATAAAAAAAAATTATGGCGACCTATTTCCGGGTGTTATTTTTAAGAAGATATGATTCCTTGAATAAAACTGCGAATATTGTTGGCTTAAAAATGAAATTTTGCAATGATGATATATTGTTTAATCTGTTCAATGAGATATTTATTCATCACGAAAATCATTTTGTCACTGAAAGTAAAAAACCTTATATTATTGATTGCGGCAGCAACATCGGCATGTCTGTTTTATACTTTAAAATGTTGTATCCGGATGCAAATATTTTGGCTTTTGAACCTGGGGAAGATGCGTTCGCATGCCTGGATGCAAATATAAAAAGCAACTGGATGAATACAGTTACTGCAAACAAAATAGCCCTTGCCGGCAGGGAAGGCAGCATAGATTTCTATTGTGATCATGATAAACCAGGTTCGTTGATTATGAGTACAAATCCGGCAAGGATGTCAAAACATAAACGGGTGGTTAAAGTCACGCGCCTTTCGAATTATATAGATTGTATGGTTGATTTCCTTAAGATGGATGTTGAGGGCACCGAAATGGAAATAATGGAAGATCTCTTCAGGGAAGGCAAACTTAATTATATAAGACAGATGGCTATAGAATACCATCATCACATTATCAGTGATTCGAATGAATTGTCCAGAATGTTGCGACTTTTGGAGGATGCCGGATTCGGGTATCAAATTGAAAGCAATCTGAAGCGGCCATTTAGCAAGGGACAATTTCAAGATATCCTCATTTACGCATATCAAGCGATGAGTTGTTAAAAAATCTATTGAAAACAGTTCATCCAGGCGGATTATTTGATCAGTCGAGAAAAAATCCGCGATTTAAGCAATCGTTTTACTTTTTCAGATCGTTGACTAATTGCATGAAACGTTTGCCGTATTCAACGTAATTACTGTATTTGATTTGTTCATCCGGCACTTCTCTCGCCTGTTCATGATGCACGACCGCCAGATGCGGTTCAATGGAGAATCCGCCATCGTAACCGTGCTTGAACAGGTCTGCAATAATCTTCTTCACATCGCCATCGCCTTCTCCGGCAAAGGTAAAACGTACCGGCGGACGGATTTCGCCTTTGTCTTCAAGTACCACACAATCTTTGATATGCATGTAGACGACGAACTCTTTCACGTTATCATAGAATTCCCATGCGCTCTGGGTGGGGTAGGGAGGGTTGCCGATGCGTCTGCGGGTGAATACCGGATTGCCGGTATCGAACAACAGCTTGAATGCCGGGGACTTGACGTTGTCCAGCAGTTTCAATGTATGCAGGTAGCTCATGCCGCCGTAATTCATGCAGTTTTCATGCAGATAAACAATGCCTGCGTCTTCGCATATATTGACCAGATAGTTTACTTTGTCGAAAATGATTTTTTCCAGTTCAGGACTGTCCGGTTGTTCATCCTGCGGAACGGCAAAACTCATACCGCGCAGCAGTTTTGTTCCCAGCCGATGCATTCTCGGTATTGCCCGTTGTAATTCAGCGATGCTGTTCTGGAAATCTTCTTCTTTGCGTGGCTGTTTCTGCCAGTTGGCAACGGCGCTGCCGAAGCAGTTAATGCCGACCCCGGCGGCGTCCAGTTTGCCGCAAACTTCATCGAATTTATTCTCTGAAATATCGGTAATGTTCTGTCCGCTTATATTTCTGGATTCGATATATTTCCAGCCGAGTTCCTGGGTCGCTTTTATTTGCAGGTCAATATCCTGCGATGCCTCATCGGCAAATCCGGTATAATACATTTGTCTATCTCCAAAGTTAATCTTTTCTGACACATCCTATATACAATAATGTCAAAAAGCTGTTTTTGTATAAGCAATATTGCAAAAAATGTAAATTTAACTTGTATGCTTGCTTTTAAATGATGCTTGAAGTAAAATATATCAGGAGAACGATTTACCTAAAATCATTTAGCATGGAGTGAATATCATGTTCAAGAAAATCGCTGTTGCCGGAATGTTGCTGTTTGTCTGCGGATCAATTTTTGCGCACTGCCAGATACCGTGCGGAATTTTCGATGATGACCTGCGGCTGGCGGCAATTCAGGAGGATATCGTGACGATTGAAAAGTCCATCAACGAAATCGTCCGTCTTCAGGCTGAGAAAAAAGTTGATTATAACCAGATAGTCCGCTGGGTGAACAATAAGGACAAACATGCAGAGACGATTCAATCGACAGTCGCTGATTATTTCATGGCCCAGCGCGTTAAGCCGGTTGCGGATAAAAACAGCCCGGAATATTTAGATTACATTAAGAAGCTTACGCTGCTGCACGGAATTCTGATTGCCGCAATGAAATGCAAACAGTCGCTGGATCTGGAGAATGTCTCGAAGCTTCGGATTCTCTCTGCTGAACTCGGTACTGTTTTTGAGCATAAACACTGATCTCTTTCAGCAAAAACATGTTTCAGGGGTTGCCATAACGCGGTTTGCTGGTTATAATCATAATGGCATTAATTATATGGAGCAACATCTGATGCATGAGTTTAAAGACGCAGTACTTGAGAAAGTTGATGACGATGTTCAGGAACCGCCGATGTACAAGGTGGTACTGTTCAACGATGATTTCACCACCATGGATTTTGTGGTGATAGTGCTTATGGCGGTTTTTCACAAGAGTCCGGACGAGGCTAAGAATCTGATGCTGGCAGTGCATAAAAAAGGCAGCGCAGTTTGCGGCGTATACCCTTTTGTTATCGCCGAAACCAAAGTCGCGCAAGTGCATGCGATGGCGAATCAATATAAATATCCGCTACGCTGCACAATCGAGGAGGAATGACTTTGGAACAGATGCCTATACCCACTCCTGAACTCAATGGAATTATCGCCGGAACGCTGAATCTTGCCGCTGAACTCAAGCATGAGATAATTCTGCCTGAACATCTGCTTTATGTCATGCTGAAAAATCCTAAAATCAGGAATATATTCGAGAACCTCGACGCCGACAATCTTAAGGTTGAAGAATGTCTCTGGAGTTTTTTCCGTAACCAGGTTGAACAGGTGGACTTTAAATCCCCGCCGGTGGAATCGCCGGCCTTCGACCGGATATTGAATAACGCGCTCTGCCGCGCAGGCGGGGCGGGAAAAAAACAGCTTGGCGTCATTGACGTGTTTGTCGCCATCTTTGAAGAAAAACAGTCACACGCCTATTTTTTTCTGCGGAAAGCCGGAATTGTTCAATATGACGTGATTAAAGAAATTACCGGCGATGACTACTATAAGGAAGGCAGCGGCGCCGGGGCGGATGATTTCAGCTTTCTGGAGAGCATGGAAGCGGAGAGGCCGGAAGAAGCACCTGAAACAGAGGCTGGACACGGCATGAAGCATGAGACTCCGGAGAAAGACCCGAAAGAACTTAAGTATCTGCGTAAATATTCCGTGAACCTTACGGAAATGGCCGCAAACGGCAGGATTGATCCGATCATCGGACGGAAAAACGAACTATCCAGGGTGATGCAGGTGCTGTGCCGTCGCAAAAAGAACAATCCCGTGCTGGTGGGCGAAGCCGGCGTCGGCAAAACCGCGATTATTGAAGGGCTGGCCCTGAATATAGTCAACAATCAGGTTCCGGAACGGCTGCGCGGCTACAGCATCTGGGCGCTGGATATGGGTGCGCTGGTTGCCGGAACCAAGTTTCGCGGCGAATTCGAGGAAAGGCTGAAAAAGGTGGTTGATGACCTGAAAAAAGCCGAAAAATCAATTTTATTTGTTGATGAAATACATGTGGTGGTCGGGGCAGGGGCGGTCAGCTCCGGTTCGCTGGACGCATCCAATATCCTGAAACCTGCCTTGAACAGCGGCGAGATCAAGTGCATCGGCATTACCACTTACGATGATTACAAGAATCATATTCTGAAGGACAAAGCCTTCAGCCGGCGCTTCCAGAAGATTGACGTGGCGGAACCGTCCGAACACGATGCGCTGGCGATCCTCACCGGCCTGCGCCCGTATTACGAAGAACACTACGGCATCAAGTATTCTCTCAAGGCGCTGGATGCGGCGGTAAAACTCTCCGCCCTGCATATCAACGATCGTTTTCTGCCTGATAAAGCTATCGACGTCATCGATGAAGCCGGCGCAGGAAACTCGCTGCTGGATGTCCGGAGCCGGAGGAAACAGATATCCGTCAGGGATATCGAGGCGGTAGTTGCCCAGATCGCGCATATTCCGGCGGCAAAGCTCACCGCATCCGACAACAGCGCTCTTTTCACGCTGGAAACGGAACTTAAATCAGTGATTTTCGGACAGGATGAAGCCGTCAGTAAAGTGACGACTGCGGTAAAAGTCTCCCGCGCCGGAATCGGCAATAAACATAAACCGGTAGGTTCTTTTCTGTTCTGCGGCCCGACCGGCTGCGGCAAAACCGAGCTGGCGCGTCAGCTTGCGGAAAAACTGGCGGTCAGCTTTATCCGTTTTGATATGAGCGAATACGCTGAAAAACATACGGTGTCCAAGCTCATCGGCAGTCCGCCGGGATATGTCGGGTTTGAACAGTCCGGCCTGCTGACCGAAGCTCTGCTGCGGAATCCGCATTGCGTTCTGCTGCTGGATGAAATTGAAAAAGCTCATCCCGATATTTACAATATTCTGCTTCAGATTATGGATTACGGCACCTTGACTGACAATAACGGGCGCAAGGCCGACTTCCGCCACGCGGTTATTATTATGACCAGCAATGTCGGCGCGAAAAAGTTTGACACCGGGCTTATCGGCTTTGCCGGTGATTCGCAGCCGGAACTTTCCACGCAGAAGGAAGTTGAGAAATACTTCTCCCCGGAATTCCGCAACCGGCTTGACGGAACGCTTTACTTCAACCGGCTGTCGCTTGATCTGATGAAAAAGATTGTGGACAAGTTCATTCACCAGCTTGCCGTCGAACTCGGTTCCAGAAATGTCAAATTGAAGCTATCGCCGCAGGCGGTGGAATGGTTTGCCATCAACGGTTATGATTCCAGAATGGGCGCCCGCCCGCTGGAAAGGCTGATCAAAAGCCGCATTCAGGAAAAGCTGGCCGACGCCATTCTTTTCGGGGAGCTTAAGAGCGGCGGCATTGCTGTGGTTTTCGTCAAAAACGACCAGATTGTCATATCTCTAAATCCCGACTGAGCGGGGAATATGAAGCTTATAAAGGTTTAAAATCAGTCAGCGAATTATGACTGGTATTTCCCCACACATTAATCATGCTTCCGGCGGGTAAAAATCTCGTGCTTTCGTGGCTAGACTTGCTTTGTATCTTGTATTTTTCTCAGGATAGCCTGGTATGCCCAGTTGTCCCATTCCGTCTGAACGCCAATGCCCTTCAAGTCAGGATAATTTTTAAAAATAAGGGCGCCTTCAAAGTGTTTAAACATATCGTCAACGCCTTTTTCTATGATTTGGCGGTCGCCGGTTGGCATTATTTTCTGGATGTCGATGGGTGACCACAGCGCTGCTTTGTATTTTTTCAGCACTTGTGCAAGGTCGGTCATGTCGTAGACAGTCGGTTGATCGAACTGGAAGCAGTCAACTCCGGCTTCCAGCAGCGGTTCCAGTATTTGACGGTTCTGTCCGCAGGAGTGCATGAATACCTTCATTCCACATTCATGGGCCAGCCCGAAGAGTCTGTGGTACAAGTCGCCGAAGTATTCCTGCCACAACGCAGGCGAGAACAGCAGGCCGTTCTGGGTGCCCATATCTTCGCAGAACATAATGCCTTCGGCTTTGGCCTCGCCTGCCGCACGGATCAACTGTTCAAAGAGGCCTGCCACTTTTTCATGCATTTTCTTGAGTTCTTCCGGATAAAGCAGCAGATCCATCAGATATATTTCCATTTTTCGAATATAACGTGATGCGGCAAACACCCATCCCGGCATTCCTGCCATTTTGAATTTATCTTCTCCGCTATCGAAGCCTTTGCGATAACTGTTCACAGCTTCATCAAAATCATATTGCGGAATCTGATAGTCTTTCAACTGTGCCCAGTCTTCAATCGCCGGTTTGAAGATTTCCCCGGCGGCGCAGCCGTCGTTCATGCGCGCCCATATATTACCCCACATGTCGTCGTAATATTCATATTGTCCATCTATCCATCGTTTCTGGGTATAGCCACGGGGGAAGCCTGGACCTCCCCAGCACATATCGTTTGCTCGGTCATTGTCGAAAGTAAGTCCTGGACGTACTGGATTGCGGTGTTCCAGGTTGGCATAGATTATTTCTTTGGAATTCATTAAAAAACCTCTTTATTTGTTATCTATTGCTTAGTATAGTATGTTATTGAATAAAGATAAATGTTTATTATTGACATAATTTTGTCAAATATTGATAATGAAAGCAGAATTAGAATATTTCAGAACAGGACAGGGTGTGACGGATTCGCAACTGCTGGGTGTCAGCAGCGCGGATGACTTTTTCTTTTTCCGGATTCAGACTTTTCATCTGGCCGAGTCTCATCTGCATGCGCCGCGTGGAAATCCAGGTTCTCATACTCACAATGTATTTCATATCGTATTTTATACTGCTGATAATGACCGGAACCGCATTTTGCTGAATGGCGCAGAGGTGGAATCATTGCCTGGAATGCTGGTGATTACGGCGCCCGGAGAACCGCATTCATTTAATGCTTTATTGCCTGGGAAAACCGTATATCACGAACTTACATTCAGTCTGGAAAATGCATCAGGTGTTTTCTGCGGAGACTGGAATCAGCTTATGACGTGTTATGCAGGAAAGGAGAATGTGCAGATTACGTCAGTGACCCTGCTAGACGCTCCAGGGATGGCAACACTGGAGAAGTATTTTCGTGATTTGGGCGGTCAACTGAATAGCTTGTCCGGGAATATGCTGCCGGCCCTTAAAACTGTAATGAATATGCTTGAGTTTCTGTACAGTGAAGTTTTTGCGGATAAAGATTCGAACCGGAAAGACAATACGCTGGACAGAGTTAAATCTTATATAGAAAAGCATTATAACGATGATCTGAAGCTTAAAGAACTGGCCCGCCATTTTTTTATGTCGCCGGAGCATCTGTGCCGTAAATTCAAAGCCGCTTACGGTATTTCGCCGCTGAAATATGCCGTGGAATTGAAGATTTACACAGCGAAAAAGATGCTGCAGCATTCGGAGCAAAGCATCAAAGAAATTTCTGAACGGCTTGGTTTTTCTGATGTCTATGCCTTTTCAAAATCGTTCAGTAAAAACGCCGGTATTCCACCAGGTAAATACCGTAATGCCGGGAATTAACCACAAATACGCAAATAAATCTAACTCAAAATATATTTAACAGATACGGGAATGAATTATAGTAGAAGTCATGTGCATTTTGGTATATTCATGCCAGATAACTTTACCGCTTTTAAAAGAATTGTTGAATTTGTCATTGATGATGGGTGAAAAATCCATTTTTTTAATCGTATAAAGTGGTATATGTAATGAATTGATATTCATTAATAATATTTCATCAGGAGATTAAAATGTCCATAAAGAAGATTTACTGGTCAAAGCAGGATGCGCCGGTTGAACTGCATTCAATGTTGTCCGCGCTGGCGGAGGGATATCCAGTGGTTTGCGGTAAGAGCAACGACGGTATTCAAGTTCAATTCATCAAATCTAAAAAGTCAGGCTGTTCCGCGGTTTCCACCAGAGACAATAGCGCCACGGTTGAATATGGCGGCGTCAGCATGGCATCCAGAGCTGTCGGAACGCTGCTGTCCGGGCTTGAATCGAAAGAGAACGCCGTCTTCAAGTCTCTGGGGATTATGCTGGACTGCTCCAGGAACGCGGTAATGACCGTGCAGCACTTCAAGAAATGGCTGCGTCAACTGGCGTTGATGGGCTACAACCAGGCGATGCTGTATACGGAGGATACCTACAAACTGCCGGATGAGCCGTATTTCGGTTATATGCGCGGCGCTTATACGGAAGCCGAATTGAAAGAGATAGATACTTATGCCGCTTCGCTGGGGATTGAAATGATCGCCTGTATTCAGACTTTGGGGCACCTGGAGCAGATTCTCCGCTGGGGGCCGTACTGCGGCACGATCAGAGATACCGCTGGAGTTATGCTGGTGGACAATGAAGGCACCTACAAACTGATTGAAAAAATGGTCGCGATGTGGGGCCGGGTTTTTGGCAGCCGCCGCATTCATGTCGGCATGGACGAAACTCATGATCTTGGGCGCGGAAGATTCATGGATATGTTCGGCTATGAACGGGGGTTTGAGATTTTTAACCGCCATCTGGACAAGGTTGCCGGAATCTGTAAAAAATATAAACTGAAACCGATGATCTGGTCGGACATGTATTTCCGCATGGGCAATAAGAATATGGATTATTACGCCAAGGATACCGTAATCCCTGAAAGCGTCAAAGCCAAAATTCCGAAATCGGTGGAGTTGGTCTACTGGGACTATTACCATAAGGATAAAGATTTTTATGTTGACTGGATCAGACGGCATCGCGATTTGGGCTATGAACCGCTGATGGGCTCCGGCGTGTGGACATGGTCTCGTTTGTGGTATGACCACCAATTGTCGCTGGATACCGTCAAGCCCTGTATTGAAGCCTGTCTGGAAGAAAAAGTCAATGAACTTTTCTTTACGCTGTGGGGCGATGACGGAGCATATTGTGAATATGATTCAGTTCTAGCCGGACTATGCAAAGCGGCGGAACTGGCCTACGGTTGCGACTGTGATGATGTTGTCAGCCAAAAATTCGCGGCGATCTGTTCCGGTAATTACAAAAATTATGTTACGCTTGGATCTATTCAATATCCATGCGGAGCAGAAAATATTCCCGGACATTTGCTGTTGTGGGACGATCCGCTGCTCGGCATCAACTGGAATAACAATAGTACAATTAATTCACGCTGGGCCGATCTTGCCATAAAGAATTATCGCACAATGATTGCCGCTCTGGAAAATCCCGGCAGTGACAATAAAAATGCCGATGTCAATCATGGCAAGCTGCTGGCTGAAGTATTGATTATTAAAATGGAATTCCGTAAGGCTCTGCTCAAGGCTTATGCGAAGAAAAACAAAAAGGATATGAAGGAAGTCAGCGCAGTTATGGTACCATCGATGATTAAGGCGCTGAAGAAGCTGCTGAAATCATTCAGGACGCAATGGATGCGCCGCAACAAGCCGTTTGGTTTTGAAGTCATTCAGTTGCGTTTGAATTCGCAAATCGGGCGCTATGAGGAAATCGCGGTCAGAATCAATGAACTGCTGAACGGCACAATCAGCGGCATTCCCGAACTGGATGAAGCAGCGCCTGATATCCACGGCGGTGGTCACTGGAGCCGTTTCTTTGTCTCTGGTTCGACGATAGTATAAGTTTTAATGGGCGAATGCAACTGCGCATCGAAGCAATAGGAAAGTGGAGGGGGAATTGCTTTTCCCCTCCTCCCGGACGCACGGTTCCGTATCAGACGGTTCCAAAGTTAAAATTTCTATTCATCTTCACATCAATCATGGACACCAAACCAATCGAGTCAAAGAATCGTTTTCGGAAGAGCCTCAACTATATGCGAGGCTCACGAGTTTTCAGGCGCGAATTCTTTTTCGAGGGCAGAAGTCTTAAACAAAGTTACTAATACCGGCTTCAGCGTTTTGCTATGGACTTCCTTCTGATACTTCCTCATAGACCCCATTATCCAGTCGCTAAGCGTTCCTCCTGCCGTGCGCACAAAAAAACAGCGCCGGGGATTATCCCGGCGCTGTCAGTGTTTTGCGAGGCGGGGCAGGGGATTAACCCTGCCGCGCGGCACATTTTGGTATCATGGATGAATTACATCATACCGCCCATGCCGCCCATGCCGCCCATTCCACCCATGCCGCCGCCCATGCCGCCCATTCCGCCTGCGGGTGCTGCATCCTTTTCCTTGATGTCTGTGATCAGACATTCAGTGGTCAGGAGGAGTCCGGAGATGGAAGCTGCGTTCTGGAGAGCAGAACGAGTTACCTTGGTCGGATCGATGATGCCGCACTTCAGCATGTCAACATACTGTCCGGTGGCAACGTCGAAACCTTCGTTGTTCTTCATTTCGCCGACCGTCTTGACGACGATGCTGCCTTCGTAGCCGCCATTGGCGGCGAGCTGACGGAGGGGCTCTTCGATGGCGCGTTCGACGATATTTTTGCCGATGGCTTCATCGCCGATAAGCTTCATATCTTTGAGGGCTTTGCCTGCACGGATGAGGGCGACGCCGCCTCCGGGCACAATACCTTCTTCGACAGCCGCGCGGGTGGCATGCAAAGCATCTTCGACGCGGGCTTTCTTTTCTTTCATTTCAGTTTCGGTGGCTGCGCCAACGTTGATGACGGCTACGCCGCCTGCGAGCTTGGCCAGACGTTCCTGGAGTTTTTCGCGGTCATAATCGGAAGTTGTTTCTTCAATTTCCTTGCGGATCTGATTGACGCGTCCGATGATTGCGCTCTGGGTGCCGCCGCCTTCGACAATGGTGGTGTTCTCTTTGTCGACGGTGATGCGTTTGGCTTTGCCGAGCTGAGCAGTGGTGACGCTTTCCAGCTTGATGCCGAGGTCTTCAGTGATGCAGGTACCGCCGGTCAGGATAGCGATATCCTGAAGCATGGCTTTACGGCGGTCGCCGAATCCGGGGGCCTTGACAGCACAGACGTTCAGAGTGCCGCGCATTTTGTTGATGACCAGGGTCGCGAGTGCTTCGCCTTCAACATCTTCAGCGATGATGAGCAGCGGTTTGCCTTCTTTGGCGACCATCTGGAGCAACGGCAGCATATCATTGAGATTGCTGATCTTCTTTTCATAGATGAGCATATAGCAGTCTTCAAGCATGACTTCCATATCTTCGGTGTTGGTCACGAAGTAGGGAGACAGATAGCCTTTGTCGAACTGCATGCCTTCGACAACGTCGAGGGTGGTTTCAATGGTTTTGGCTTCTTCAACTGTGATGGTGCCGTCTTTGCCGACTTTGTCCATGGCTTCAGCGATGATTTCGCCGATGGTGGTGTCGCCGTTGGCGGAGATGGTGGCAACCTGGGCAACCTGTTCGCGGTCGCCGACTGATTTGCTCAGCTTGATAAGTTTTTCGACGATGACTTCAACAGCTTTATCGATGCCGCGTTTCAGTTCCATCGGGTTCGCGCCGGCAGTGACGTTCTTCAAGCCTTCGCGATAGATGGCTTCGGCAAGCACAGTAGCGGTAGTGGTTCCGTCACCGGCAATGTCGGATGTCTTGCTGGCGACTTCCTTGACCATCTGGGCTCCCATGTTGGCATAGGGACATTCCAGTTCGATTTCCTTGGCGACGGTAACGCCGTCTTTGGTTACTGTCGGGGAACCGAATTTTTTATCGATAACTACATTGCGGCCCTTGGGGCCGAGAGTGGCTTTGACCGCTCTGCTGAGCTGCTGCACGCCGGATAAAATCTGGCGGCGGGCTTCTTCGCCGAATAACAGTTGCTTAGGCATAACTTAAATCTCCTGTTTGATTTTTGATTTGCTGTTTTAAAGAATTAGCCGATGATCGCGAGGATATCATCCGCGCTGACAATCTTGTATTCTTTGTCGTTGTACTTTACTTCGGTGCCGCCGTATTTGCTGGTAAGAACGAGATCGCCGACTTTTACGTCCAATGCGATTTTCTTGCCTTTGTCATCGGTTTTACCGGTGCCGACAGCGACAACCACATATTCCTGCGGTTTTTCTTTTGCGCTGTCCGGAATTACGATTCCACCCTTGATCTGCTCTGCCGCGCCTTCTTCGATTTCGAGGAGGACACGATCACCTAACGGTCTGATTTTGACTTTTGCCATTTCGGGATCTCCCTTGTTTTGGTTAAAGGTTCGTTATTAATATAATAATGACAGCCGGGATATGTAATATATTCCGGCTGTTTTAATTAATACTTATTTGCCGTCATCAACTACTTCAGCATCAACGATGTTATCATCGCCGGGCTTACTGGATGACTGTTGCTGTCCGCCCGCCTGCTGCTGCTGACCGCCGTCCTGCTGACCCTGCTGCTGGTTCTGCTGAGTATGGGAGTAGATTTCCTGCCCGAACTTCATTAGATGCTGCTCAATGTCAGTCATAGTGGCTTTCATGCCTTCGGTATCATCGGCCTCAATCTGCTTCTTGAGTTTTTCGATGCCGTCAACAACCGGCTGCTTGATTTCCGGAGTCAGCTTGTCGCCATATTCCTTAATCTGTTTTTCGGTCTGATAGACCATGGAATCAGCGCGGTTCTTGATTTCGATCTTTTCTTTGATCGCTTTATCTTCGCCGGCATGGGCTTTGGCTTCATTGACCATCTTTTCAATTTCCTGTTCATTCAAACCGGAACTCGCGGTAATGGTGATCTTCTGTTCCTTGCCGGTGCCGAGATCTTTGGCGGTCACATGCAGGATGCCGTTGGCGTCAATATCGAAAATAACTTCAATCTGCGGAACGCCGCGAGGCGCCGACGGAATGCCGTCCAGACGGAAACGGCCGATACTTTTGTTGTCGCGGGCCATTTCGCGCTCGCCCTGAAGGACGTGAATGTCCACTGAGGGCTGATTATCAGCGGCAGTGCTGAAAATTTCACTTTTCCTGGTAGGAATCGTGGTGTTGCGTTCAATCAGACGGGTGGACACGCCGCCGAGGGTTTCGATGCCGAGGGAAAGCGGAGTAACGTCCAGCAGAACAACATCAGAAACAGTTCCGCCGAGCACGCCGCCCTGGATCGCCGCGCCGACCGCGACCACTTCATCCGGATTAACGCCCTTATGCGGTTCACGGTTGAAAATAGTTTTAGCATTTTCGGAAATCTTCGGCATTCTGGTCATACCGCCGACCAGGATAACTTCATTGATCTGCGACAAGGAGACTCCGGCGTCTTTTATGCAGGAGTTGCACGGACCTACTGCGCGTTCGATCAGGCTGTCAGTCAGTTTTTCCAGTTCGGAACGGGTCATCGTCCGGTTCATGTGCAGCGGACCGTTCTGGTTCATGGTGATAAACGGCAGGTTGATGTCAGTGGACATGCTGGAAGATAGTTCGCATTTTGCTTTTTCCGCGGCTTCTTTCAAACGCTGCAGTGACTGCGGATCTTTGCGCAGGTCAACGCCGTTTTCCTTCTGGAATTCATCCGCCAGAGAATTCATCACAATCTGGTCGAGGTCGTCCCCGCCGAGATGGGTGTCGCCATTGGTGGCTTTCACTTCAAACACGCCTTCTCCGATATCAAGGATGGAAATATCAAAAGTGCCGCCGCCGAAGTCATATACGGCAACAGTTTCTTCGGCTTTTTTGTCCAGCCCGTAAGCCAGCGAAGCAGCTGTCGGTTCATTGATAATTCTGAGAACTTCAAGGCCGGCGATTTTACCGGCATCCTTGGTGGCCTGGCGCTGGCTGTCGTTGAAATAAGCAGGAACGGTGATTACCGCCTGCTTGATTTCTTCGCCAAGATAAGCTTCGGCATCAGTTTTCAGTTTCTGAAGAATCATGGCTGAAACTTCAGGGGGGGAATATGTGCGGTCGCCAATCTTGACATGCGCATCACCGTTCTTGGCTTCCACTACTTCATATGGAACCAAATCTCTTTCGCGGCTTACTTCAGAAAATTTACGTCCCATAAAACGTTTAATAGAAAAAACCGTGTTTTTGGGGTTGGTGATGGCCTGACGCTTTGCAGTCTGACCAACAAGTCTTTCACCGCTTTTGGTGAAAGCTACGATTGACGGAGTAGTTCTGTTGCCCTCGGCGTTGGGGATAACATTTGCTTCTCCGTGTTCCATAACAGCCATACAACTGTTGGTGGTGCCTAAGTCAATACCTAAAATCTTAGCCATAATCAAGGTCTCCTTTTAAAGTTATTAAATAAAAATCTTGATTTAGATTCAGCAAGCGGTATGCCAATATAATAATTGGTACGCATTAAATGTTTTATAATAAAAGACTTAAATATATTTATGCTGGATGCGTAAGTAGCAATTACACTATTATTAGAGGATGATATTGCGACATTGCGACAAATTGTCACAGGGCAGCTGTCTCAACGGCACACTTATTTGCGACAGCGATAGACGAATGCAGGCGGCAGGTTGCTCCAGATTACGCGGGATGTTTCCACGGATGAAAAACTTTCCGCCAGGAATTTTCGGAAACGTCTGGCCGCCGGAATAAAGACTCCCTGAATATAAGCAAAAGTAGTGAAGTATCCCCCGTCGTTTAAATTCTCCAGAATCGGATGCATGATCTCCCGCTGCAGGCTGTGCGGGAAAGATGCCCATGGCAGGCCGGAGATAATGGTATCAACTTTCTCCAGATTATGTTTCTTTATAATCTTTCCCATATTTGACGCGCTGTCATTAAAGATCTTTACATCGGGAAAACGATGTTTGAATTCTTCATAAATCGCCGGATCAAGTTCAATTGCGAAAAATTCCGAACCGGGCCGGATGGATTCCAGGATGGCGCCGGTTATCGCTCCGGTGCCGGGTCCAAGTTCGACCACGCTTCGCGACCAGGATATATTTATGTCCGCGACCATTTCCCTGCACAATGCGGGCGAACTTGAACAAAGAGCCCCGATGGTAGTGGGGTTTTTTATAAATTGTTTGAAAATCAAATTCTTTTTCACGCTGAATCTCCGTTCACATATTCTCAAAAGTTGGAAAACATAATTCCGTGGTCATAAGCTTCAAATCTGGCAGGCGGAACACCCTCTCTAAAGTCTCCGCGCATGATGAAAATCAATTTTCCCGCCGGAGTTTTTCTGATTATTCCGTTCATCTGCTGCTCGCCGATAATTCTGGCTTTGGCATCCGGATACTTTAACCCGTATTCAAGTTCTCCGCCATGAATATAAAACAATAATCCTGATTTCCGGAATTCCCAGGCAGCGGCATGCATCACATTAGGATGCACCACCAGAATGGAATCAGGCTTGACCCTGTCACGGAATTGTGACAGGTATAACCCTTGTGCCTTGCCTTCAAGCACCTCGGATGGCGCAATATAATTGGACAAGAAAAATGCAAGCGCCGGACCGAACATGAAAAATGCCAGTTTCATCCGGTATTTCGGACTGTGCCGGGCGGCATAAAGACCGATTCCCCAAATTAGCGCCGCAACCACTGCCAAAGCCCATTTCCATAACTCGGCGGAAGAATATAATTCAGGAAACAATTTACAGTTGGCCAGCATCTGATACAGAGTAAATCCTGCGGCGGCGGCAAGCAGTATCCAGGACATAAAACCGCAGACGCCGTTGAATGTTTTGGAACAGCCGGTACGGAAATAAGCGATCATAGCCACCGCCATAATTATCGCCAGCGGCGCGAAACACGGTAGAATATAAGTGGCCAGTTTTCCGCTTGATACGGAAAAGAACAGGAAAGGAAACACCAGCCAGCAGATTGCAAAACGCATCAGCGGCCGTGACGACATCTGCCGGAAGTTTTTACGCAGACTGATAAACGCGCATGGCAGCAGTAACGCCCAGGGCAGCGCCCCGCCTATCAGAATTGGAATGTATAACCAGAACGGTTCAGGATGCTGAGTCTGGTTTTTGCCTAAAAGACGCTGCACGTGTTCAACCCAGAAAAAATAATGCCAGTAATCGCTTTCCCGGAAATGAATCAGCAGCGCCCAGGGCAGGGCGACCAGCAGCGCGGTAAAGATGGGAATCAACGGCAGGATGAACAGCTCTTTCCAGCGCTTTTCCCAGAACATATAAGGAACAATCGCCACGACAGGAACTGCAAAAGCCAGGAACCCTTTGGTCAGGAAAGCCAGTCCGCAGAAAATGCCGAACATGGCAAGCGCAATTACTTTGAATCGGTTCCACTTTTCTTCGGACGCAGCGAAGAAAAAACATATCATTGCTCCGTTGATGAACATGGTGGTGGGACTGTCGAGCACAGCAAAAGTTCCGACAAAATATACCAGTCCGCAGGTCATGAAAATCCCGGTGGACAGCCATGCGGTTTCTTCGTCTTTGGAAAACCGCCGGACCAGCATCCATAGCAGCAGCGCGGAAATTCCCGCGGAAATTGCGGATGACAGGCGGATGGCAAAGGAATTTTCGCCGAATAAAGAAATTGATATAGCGTTAAGCCAGTACCCCATTACCGGTTTTTCAAAATATCTGACATCGGCAAGCCTGGGGGTGATCCAGTCGCCGTTTTCAATCATTTCGCGGGGTATTTCCGCGTAACGGTATTCATCCGGCGTGATCAGCGGCCTGCCGCCAAGCGGTATTATATATATTGCAAAGTAAAGTATGACAAGCGTGATAAGATACTTCTTCATCCGTTATTTGTACTCCTGAAAAAGAATTTTATTTTCGATCACGCCATCAGTTGATACAGGCAGTTCTTTGATCAGTCTTGGCGATTCCAGAATAATTAAAATTCTCTGACGCGGCGTCGCCTGCACCTTTGCTTCAAAATCCTCCTTGCTCAGCAAGCGGTGAACCGAATCCGGTTTGCTGATGCCATATTCCAGTTCGCCGGCTTTGCTGTAAATGTAAACATCGTCCCGTTTATAATACCAGCAGATCGAAGTAAGCAGATTTTTATAAGAAACAAGCATGGTGTCCGGAGTTATCCTGGCGGCATGCTTCATCAGGATGCGCTCCGGTGCTTTCACATCCAGCGCCAGATTGGGAACCGCCGCGTTCCACGCAAAAAAACATCCCAGCGGGCCAAGCGCGAAAAATGCGATTTTATTTTTCAGGTCTTTGGCGTTGATTGCCATCCACAGCAGGCTGCACCATAATGCGATAGCCGCAATAACCAGTGTAAATTTGAATAATTCGTCTTTGCCGTATAAACCTTCAAAGTGTTTAATCCTGAATCCGGTTGAAAAAACAATCTGAGCTGTAATCAGAACGACGGCGGTGACCGCCAGAACAGACAGCAGAATTTTCAGGGTGAGGTCTATTTTGCCCGGCTTGTTGCGCACCGTAAAGTTATCCAGTCCGCAGGCAATCAGAATGGCCAGCGGCGGAAAACACGGCAGAATATAGGTGGCCAGCTTGCCGCTGGAGGCGGAGAAGAACAGGAAAGGGAGCACTAGCCAGCAGGCGGCATAGCGCATCAGCGGCTGCTTAAAAGTTTCAACACAACGCTCCTTGTATCCGGAAAGAATGGACTGGATCAAAAACAGCCATGGTATTGATCCGGCGATTATGACCGGAATGAAAAACCAGAATGGCGCCGGATGCTGCGATTCTTCTTTTTGCAGAAAACGCTGAACGTGTTCTACCCAGAAGAAATAGTTCCAGAAATCATTGTCCCGGCAATGAATCATCAGCGACCATGGCAGGACGGTGACAATTACCGCCAGCGCCGGTATCCACGGCAGGATAAAAAGTTCTTTCCAGCGTTTTTCCCAGATCAGGAATGGCCCGATGATGATTGCCGGAACGACGAACGCCAGAAAACCTTTAGTCAAAAATGCCAGACCGCAGAATAATCCGAACAGCAGCAGGGCGGTGATTTTCCTGGTATTCCACCGTTTCTCCATATACGCGAAAAAGAATCCGGTCATGCCGGCAGTAAGGAAAAACGAAGTAGGCCCGTCCAGCACAGCAAACGTGCCGATCCCGTAAACTAGAACACTTGACAGAAAGATTACAGTGCCCCATAACGCCATTGAATCCCCGGCAAACTTTTTCAGCAGCATGAACAGCGCCAGACCTGTCAGACCGGCCGCCAGCGCGGAAGCGAATCTGACGGCAAAATTATTTTCGCCGAACAGTTTAAGCGATGCAGCGTTAAGCCAGTGTCCCATGATCGGCTTTTCAAAATAGCGCAGGTTGTTGATTTTAGGCACAACCCAGTCGTTATGCACGATGAGTTCACGGGCGATTTCCGCATAACGCGGCTCGTCCGGCGTGAACAGCGGCCTCAATCCCAGCGGTACTATATACAATATAATAAATAAACCGATTATCAATAAATATATTCTTCTCATTAACTCTTCCACAGATAATTGTCAAAAATAAAAAAAACATGATACAATAGCTTTTTCCGGGTAATAAGCAAAGATGATATGAAATTTATACTCAGAAAATAAACTGAATGCAAGTAGTCTTAAGTTCTGTGAGTTATATTTTGCCCGGCTGAAAAATTAAGCATATACGATGTAGTATTGCAGATTCCGACAGACTGGCGATATTATCCAACGCCTAAATGCCTTTAATTTAAGTGTGACGGCAGCTTCTCGGAATACGAACCACCCAAAAGCTTAACATCATCTTGATCTATGCTAAATTTTCAGCCTTGCAGAGTATAGTCCCGTCAATGCGGGAGACACCTGTCCGACTGCTCTCTATAAAAATATGTGCCCCAAATGTCAAGTATTGTTTCCCTGTGTTAAATATTGCTTCCGGCTTTGCGAAAAAGGCTGCGGAATGATATTATAATAGTGATTACATTAATGTCAGGAAGCGTTTATGCATTGTTTTTATTGTGAAAAAATCAATTTGCCGGGTTCGGCTGTTGAACTGGACGAGCGGGACTGGAAGCATCTTTTTAAGACTCTGCGCGCGCTCCCCGGTGAAAAAATATTATTAATGGACGGGTGCGGTATAACCGCTGAAGCCGTAGTGGTTGAAGGTCGCGGAATTATAGTTGATCGTTGCGAACGTGCGGCTGAACCGGAAGTAAAGCTGCATTTGTATCTGGTTGTGCCGAAAAAACAGAAAATGGACCAGTTATTGAAGCAATGCGCGGAAATCGGAGTTTGGTCTATAACTCCTATGATTAGCGCCCGCTCGGTGGCGCTGGCCTCCGGTGAAAGCGCTTCTGAACGCTGGGAATCACTGCTGCTTGAGGGATGCAAACAGTCGCATAACCCGTTCATTCCTTTAGTTGGAGACGTGACTAAATTCGGCGATGCGGTAAAGACCGTCGCCGCACAACCGTTTATTCCCTTTTTTGGTGCGCCGGATACCGGGATAACAGATGACAAAATAGAGAAATCCAACAATGAAATCGCCTGGTTTGTAGGGCCGGAGGGCGGGTTCACTCCCGAAGAGGAAAAGCTGATGCTTGAACACGGGTTCAATAAACTCTGTATCGGGAATTGGACCATGCGGGTGGAAACCGCCGCTGTCTGCGGCGCGGCGATACTGCTGTTCGAAAAACAGAAAACCCATGCAAATTTAAGGATTCAATAATGATAAAGTTTAGCAGGTACAAGTTTTTACGCGGCATATTGATAATATTCGCCGCATCAATCTTCTGCGTGTCGGCAGGCTGTGATTTTATGGAAAGCAATGATGTCGGACACCCGTTGTTCAAACAAGGGAAACGTGAACTGGAAAAAGAGAACTACGACGAGGCGATTAAATATTTCCAGAAATATCTGCGCGTCAGGCCTGACTCTGCCAGGACTCACCTGATTCTGGCCGGGATTTACGATGAAAATCTGGATTCCCAGATAAACGCTATTTATCATTATCAGGAATTTATGCGGCTGTCGCCGGATTCCGCCGAGACAAAAAATGCCGAAAAATGGCTGGCGACGGCGAAACGCAAATATTATGTGAAGATGAAGACTAAATTCAACGACCCTGAAGTGGTTGCATCTTTGCAGGACGAACTGGCAGGCGCGGATATAAGGATTAAAAAACTGGTCGAGGATCATAATAAAATGGTGACGGCTGTAGAGGACGGCAAAAAAAATATTACACAATTGAATAACCAGTTAGCTTCGGTCCAGTCTGAAAAAGAGAAATTTGACGCTGATTTGACTATTTCGCAGGAGAAGCAGAAAAAGATTGAGACCGACCTGGCTGCCGTCATTGAGAGATTGAAAAAACTTGACGCTGAAAATAAAAGACTGCAACAGGCTTATACAGAAGAAGTTCAGAAGTCTAAAGCGGCGACTGAAGAAGCATCCATAACGGTTAACGCTCTCAACGCATTGAAAGCGGAGCATGCGAAAACTCTGGCCACACAGGAAAAAGCCAGCCAACCGCCCGTGAGGGCAGTTTCGTCAGCGCCTGCGAATCAAACAAAGACGACTTCAGCGCTGGCGGAAACCCCTGCTGCAGCAAACGCCACAGTTCCTGAAAAGGCATCTGAGACCCGGCTTGAAACGATGCATGAGACAAAAACAGAGGAAAAGACCGCTACGCTACCTTCTGCGGAGTCAGTTTCTATTCCTGAAATGATGAAAATGCGCTTTTATACAGTTAAATCCGGTGATACATTAACAAAGATAGCGAAGCAGTTTTACGGTGCTTCGAAATATTACAAGCTGATACAGGATGAAAATAAAGCGGAACTTGGATCGGAAGGCCGGATGATGCCGGGCAAGGTATTAAGGATTCCGCCGCTGAAAAATAATTGACGGCAGTTTTGCCTGAAGAAGGATTGAAAGTTATGAGAAATATTTTGCTGTTTGCAGTGTCCGGGGCATTGTTAGCGTTTCTACTGACAGGCTGCCTGTTCAGGGAAGCTCCATATAATGAGGTTGGGTATTTCGACCTGAGCAGTCCTGAAAAAGTTCTGTCTGACGGCGTCGTGGTTAAGGTAAATATCTTTAAGAACATTGAAACCGGTAAATATAAAATGGTCTACCGCACCGGCGAATCGAAGATTGTGGTTGACGAATACAATAAATGGGTGCAACCACCAGACCTGATGATTTCCCGTTATCTTCAGGCTGCTTTCAGTGATAATAAAATCACTTCAGAAGTTTACGCCGGAACTGAATTTGAGGTGTCCGGCACGGTATTCATGTTCATGCTTGATCTGAAAAGCAAAAAAGCGTCGCTGGGTGTATCCTACCGCATAACCCGCAATCAGTCCTCAAGCGAAATTGAGGTGATTAATAACTCCTGTATACTGACATCTAATTTCGAAAAAGAAGATCCGGCTGATTTCGCAAAATCTATGTCGATATGTGCTGATCTGCTGGCAAAAAGACTTAAAGCCGATATTGATTTTCTGCTGAAAAAAGATAGCATCGTCAATGCCGACAGCAGAAATAAGCCGCAAAAGGAAGTTAAACAGAAAAATGAATCCGCCAAACCCGAAACCGCTGATAAGCCGGCGGAGAATCCAAAAAAGAACGGCTGAACTGGGAATTGAAATTTCCGCATATTATCTGGGCAGGCCGCTGCTGGTTACCGCGGTATGCAACGGCGCATTGCTTTTTGCCGCCGACCTGATCCGGAATATTACGGTGCCGATGCAGTTTGACACTCTGGCTGTTAATTCTTATATCGGAGATCAGTCCAGTGGCAAAATCCGTTTCCGTTCACAACCCAAACTTGATCCTTCAAGCATGCATCTGCTGCTGCTTGATGACATCGTTGATACCGGACTGACCATCAGTAAAATTATTGAATATTATCAGAAATTTAAACCGCTGAGCATAAAAACCTGTGCACTGCTGAATAAGCCTGCCGGAAGACAGGTTGCAGTTCAAACAGACTGGATCGGTTTTGATATCCCCGATAAATTTGTCGTCGGCTACGGTCTGGACTGCAATGAGTTTTTGCGCAATATCCCTTACATTGGAACACTTTAGAAATACTCACATCTTTTCATGCTTGTTATTTTCAAGCAATGAACGAATGCTGTGCAGCGCCGTCAGGAAAACAAAACGATTCAGATTTCCGCCTGAATATTTAAGTTCTGTCCACAGATTCGCCAGCAGCCATAAGCACACAGAAGTATATTCATTTTTCAGCAGTTCAGGATGCTTAACCTGTCCGCCGGGATTGAAAAACGTGCTTAGCCTGGCGTCAATGTGGACGGTTAAAAATCTCTGGTCTTGCGGCAGTATCTTCAACGAATTCAGCAGCACAGCCAGATTTTTTTCAAGGCTGGCGGCATAGCGGTCATGATCAAAATCCTCGAAAGAGTGTTCCAGCAGCTTCTTTTCGTCGTCAGAGATATTTGCTGATTCAAGTTCGATATGGATAAATTTCAACAGTTCGTCAATTGCAGAACCAGGCTGTTTTTCTTCTTCTTCGAAAATGCTGAACGCTTTCTTCTTTTTTGTGGTAAGTGTATTGCCCAGCGCAATCAGCAGCTGTTTTTTCAGTACCCAGTTGCTTTCCACCGCATAGGCGCGAAATATTTTTCTGGTATGCTGAAATCCGGAAAGTCTGGCCAGCGCTTCGGCGGCGGCCGGCCAGATTGGACGAAAGCGGTCAATCGCAAGCAGTGCGTCTAATTCGTTAACGGCGGTTTTATCGCCGAGCATGCTCAGCGACGCAACACAGGTCTGGGCCAGCGAAATATCCCGGCCGCGCATATATTTTGCCAGTACCAGCGACGCTTTCGCGGAATGCATCTGACCAAGGGCTTTCGCAACAGCGGCCTGCATGCCAAGTTCAGGCATATCCATAATTTTGATCAGTTCAGATTCAAGCTGTGGATCTGCCCCTGAACCCTTACGGGCAATATTCCATACCGCACTGTCGCGCACCTGGCTGGACGGATTGTACAAATCGGACATCAGGTCGGAGGCGATAAGATTACCTTCCGCCTTGGACAGCGTTTCAATTCTGCTCTTTTCCTCCAGCGGGCAGGAAAGCATGTATGCATGATATACAGTGCGGAACGGATTCAGCGAAAGCAGGTTTCTCACCACATTGACGGTTGAAACAGCGCCGTCCTCCTTGAAATTTACAAACAGCAGCACACTGAGAAAAAAAGCTACAGCTATTATCATTGCCAGCACATTAAAAGCCGACAGGGAATAGTTTTGCAGGAAACTAAGCGAACCGATCCAGTCATATATAATACCGCTGAAAAACGAACTTATGAAACTTACAATGCCTATGACGGCAAAAAATACCGCGATTGAAAAGCTCTGGTTTTTCTTCTTCTCCACGGACGTTATCAGCGAGAAAGTGCAGGTTGCCAGCCCGATATTGACAAAACCGCCCAGAATGAATGCCGGCAACGCCAGCATCCAGCTGGACCCCGGTATCAGAATTCCCCAGCAGACGAACTCAAGTCCTTTGGTAAAAGCACAGACAATAGCTATCGGTTTGCGACCGTATTTTTTGCCTATGACCCGGAACGCGTATGTCGAAAAGAAGCCGACTGTGCAGCTTAAGGCGATCAGCAACTGTATTGTTGTCATGCTTAAATTCAGCGTCTTCTGCAGATAGATAAAGATGAACGGCGCAATTATCCAGCCGGCAATGGAGTGGGACCCGAAGAAATACAGAAGCTGCCGGAAGCGCTGATTGCGCCAGGTAAGCCTGAATTTCAACCATATCGACTGGCGGTTTGTCCTGGCAGTAAGGTCTGGATCCGGCGCTTTGGATTGAGTGAAAAGCGATATGAAGCCGAAAACAGTGCCGAACGCAAACATTAACACATAAGTGAACCGATGGCCGCGTCCGAGAGCGTCAATCAGCAGGCCCATTGACACCGAGCCGATGACCATTGATACCTGGGCGAGTCCGCTGCGGCGGTTCCAGAAGTTATTGCTTTCATGCTGAGGCACGAGATCGCCCATCCAGGCGAACCAGACGGATGTTCCGAGCTGCGCGGCCATCTGGCCTACTGCAAATATTGTAACCAGCATGAATACCGCCGCAGTGTGACTGATTCCCGGCCAGATGATTATTAGCAGCAAAATAAGCACAAACGAAGAGTAGTAGGAAAAGATCATTGAAAACCAGAAACGTTTGCGGTTGAAATATCTCTGCTGAATTACCGCGCCGACAATCTGGAACGGCAGAAACAATACCATCATGGAATTTACCAGTCCGATCTGAAAGTTGTCCAGATTTAAAGCAAGCAGCAACCCGGCAAGCACCGGTCCGCCGGTGGCAGCGAAAAAAAATGACCATAATACAGCGCTGAGGATTGATAAATTCAATCCGTGCCTGATAACTCTGTTCGAAAACATTTTATTCCAGTCTGACCGGCAACCCGGTCTGCGTATATTTAAAATTAAAAAACTGCATATAATATACACGCAAATTATTTTTCTGGTATCATAAATTCATTATTTCATTGAGAACAATTAAATAATTAATCAATACTTAACCAGGATCGAGTTGCGGGATAAGAATGAAATATGGATTGACGGTGTTTCAGTCGCGGAATAATCCGGCTGTTTTTTTCTACTTAAAAGTACTTTTTCAATAAAGCCATTAATGAGGTTTGCTTGAACGGTTTGGCAATATAGTCATTGCATCCGGCGGCAATAGCTTTTTCTTTTTCTCCTGCAAGCGCATAAGCGGTTTGCGCAATAATGACTGCATTTTTGTTGAATTTCCGGATTTGTCTGGTGGCTTCATATCCGTCCATTCCGGGCATTTCAATATCCATCAAAACTAAATCAATGTCAGGGTTATTGCGGCAAATTTCAACCGCTTCAAATCCGGTTCCTGCTTTTAGAATTACTTCGCCTAACCTTTTGACGGTTATTGCAATCAACAATTCGGATTTTTCGTCGTCTTCGGCAATTAATATTTTCAGCGGCTTAATTTGAATTTCTTCTTCATTCGCCGGAATGTCTTTATCATAATTGTTTTCCGCCTGTGGATTGTAAGGTATGGTGAAATAAAATACTGAACCTTTGCCCTCTTCGCTTTCCACCCGGATTTTGCCGCCCAGCATTTCCACATATGCTTTTGAGATGGATAATCCCAGACCAGCGCCTTGAAAAGCTCTCCTGTTACCGGCATGGGCTTGAACAAAACGATCAAAAATAGCCTCCTGCCGTTCTTTGGGGATTGCAATTCCAGAGTCTTTTACATAGAACTCAAGGAATTCGCCCTTTTTCTCATATCCCAGTTCAATGGAACCGGTAAAAGTAAACTTAATGGCGTTGTTTACCAGATTGGTCAGAATACCATAGATTTTTTCCTTGTCAGTTTTTATAAAGACTTCTTTTGCAGGCAAGGCATTCTTGAATGATATCTGCAGCCCTTTTTGCTCAACTTCCGGCTTAAAGAAGGAATAAATGTATTCGATCTGTTCGTTTACATTCGTTCCAGATAAGGAGATTTCCATTTGGCCTGATTCAATTTTTGAGATATTGATGATATCGTTGATGGTATTGAGCATCCTGTCGCCGCTTTGTTCAATTATCTTTATATATTGCTGCTGCTCTTCGCCTGTTAACCTGGGTTCTTTCAGCAATCCGGTAAATCCCAGAATGCCGTTCATGGGAGTTCTGATTTCATGGCTCATATTAGCAAGAAACGCTGATTTTAAACGGTCTCTTTCCTGGGCTTTCTCTTTGGCTTTGATGAGTTCTTCTTCAGTACGTTTCAGTTCAGAGATGTCAATTATTATAGACACCAGATAGTCTACCGAGCGGTCCGGATGACGCAAGCATTGAACGGCCATATGAGTAAAGACACTATGACCGTCTTTGTGGATAAAACGCTTGTCCAGCATATAACCGTCTATTTCGTCATTCAAGAGCCGGTTGAATTGTGTCAGGTCAAGTGCCAGGTCATCGGGATGAGTCAGTTCAGTCCAGGTCATCTGCATTAATTCTGCTTTTGTATAGCCGAGCATGTCACAAAGAGTAGCATTGACTTCCATCCATCCTTTTTGGGGTGATGTAATTGCGCGTCCCGTCAACGGCAGTTCAAAGTAGCTGCGGAAGCGCGCTTCACTTTGAGCCATGGCTTCCTTCGCCTGTTTTCTCATCAGCGCGTTTCCAATGTGTGAGGCTATTCCTTCAAGGATCTCAATAATATCCAGAGTAAAACAGTCTTTGCGCCGGTCGTTAAACTGGACCAGCCCGACAATTTCATCCTTATTCCGGATTGGGATTAGCGCCACAGACGCGTACCCATGGTGTATGCATTCGTTGCGCGGATGCAGTCTGGTATCCTGCCCGGCCGGAATATCCAGAATTGGAAAAGAATTATTTGTCCAGCAACTTCCCCCGCGGGTGAAAAGTGGATTGGACGCGTCTGTCTTTCCTGAAATAACCAGGCCGCAGGTACATTCCAGGCTTATGTCACCATTCGCATCCCGGCACACACCGCCAGACTGCGAGCGCTCAATCAGAGAATTTTCCTTGATCAGAAAATCACTGGAAAAGCCTTCCTGGGTAAAATAGGGGAAGTCATCGCCTTCTTTCAGGCGGATGCCCACAGCATCGAACCCTGTATATTCTTTCAATACTGCGAGAACGCGCTGAATTGAATCCTGTATATTTCCGGTTTCGTTCAATATTGTCAGTATCCTCCATCCCATGTTTTTGTATGAATCCATCCGCTTAAGCTCGGTAATGTCATTAAAAGTCCAAATCCTGCCGTAATACTTCCCATCTTTGCCCATAACAGGCGCGGAATATCTGTCCAGAACCATCCCGCTCTTAAATTCGATCTCGTCGCGGCTGGTTTCACTGACGTGGCTGTTGAGGTATGTGATCTTATCCAGAAATTGCCCGGGGGCCTTTATTAAACTTGAAACATACTTAAGCAATGCGGCATCATCTTCATCAGCCATGATATGTGGCGGAGCATTGAACAGCTCAACAATCCGCCGGTTGTAAAGCACCCGTTTATTATTTTCGTCTATAACTAGAATTCCGTTGTTCGACGCGTTTGACTGTGCCTCAAGCAATGCTGTTTTTGCCTGCAATGCCTCTTCCGCCTGTTTGCGTTCGGTGATGTCATACAAAACAACCAGGTGGTTCCCTTCTGATGAGTTGGAAAATAAAGCCGCGCTGGCCAGCACGGTTTTATTTGTTCTGTTTTTGCATCTTATGATTACTTCAATTGGCGAGAATGCCGTACCTGTCTGTTTTGTTCTCGCAAGCTCGGCTTGCCAGGCTTCAGCCACCCATCGTCTGTATGCAGGATCGGGATAAGCTTCAGTCCACCAGCGCTCAAGTGTTGGAATATCCTTCTCCGTATAGCCAAATATTTGAATAAACGCCTGGTTTAAAAAGGTAACCTTCTGCTGATCATCATTCAATGCCATCGGCACTGGAGAAACGTCAATCATTGTGCGGAATCTGGTTTCGCTCTTGATTAGCGCCGCCTCTGTCATTTTGCGCTCTGTAATATCATCAAAGAGAACTGCGAATTGCTTTTTTTGTGGAGAGAACGCCACGACTCGATAATACCGTTTTAACGCGCTGGAATAGTGTTCAAAACTGATAGGATCACCGGTTAAAGCCACTGTGCCATAATTCTCAATCCAGTATTGTTCCGTTTCCGGGAAAACAGTCAAGACGGTTTGCCCAACAGCGTCTGCTTTTTTAAGTCCGGTCAACTTTTCGAATGCCGGATTCATATCCAGGAAACGGTAGTCCACTGGCTTGCCGGATGTATCACAGATAATTTCGTGAAGCGCGAATCCTTCAAGCATGGAATTAAAAAGAGAACTGTATTTTGCTTCGCTTTCCCGCAAAGCATTCTCTGTCCGTTTGCGTTCAGTGATGTCTATGGCTAAAGCGGCAGCCCCGATAATCTCATTTTTATCATTTACAACAGGATTAAAGAAACATTCATAGGATGAGCGTTCAAGATCACCGTAAATACGTGTAACTGAATGGGATTCGCCATTTAACGCCCGGGTATAATTATCTAAATCCGCTTTTCTGTCTTCAGCAGAAGTAATGCAATCCAGAATATTCATGCCTAATTTAATATCCTTATTATAAGCAGATTTCATCACTTCGGAATGGGCTTTATTAAAGTACAAATACCGGTAATCCCGGTCAACCGCAAGAAGTATCGTATCTTTCTGGCTCTCCAGACTTGACAGCAGAAGCAGTTGTGATTTTTTTAGCGCCTCTTCTGCTTGTTTTGACTCTGTAATGTCAGTAATGAAGCCTTCAAGATGATGCAGAGAATCATCCGTGGCAAATATTCCCTGTCCTCGCTCCCGTACGTATTTCACCGTGCCGTCTTTCTTTACAATGCGGTATTCAATATCATAAGCAGACTTATTCTTTATAGACTCCTGGATAGTTGACCAGACCATCGGTCCGTCATCAGGATAAATGATTTTACAATAAGATAAAAGCTTGTTATCAATCAATTCATCAGGCAAATATCCGGTCAGGCTGAAAGAACCCTCACTGATGAATTTCATTGTCCAGTCCTGGTCGTTTAAGCAGAAAAAGACCATGCCTGGAAGATTATCCATCAAAGTTGAAAGCTCTCTTTTGCTTTGCCGCAATGCCTCTTCGGTCTGTTTGAATTTTGTGCTGTCTTTCGCAGTGCCGGCAAAACCGCAGAAATTACCTGCTTCGTCACGCTCAATGCGGATAGTCCACGCCATGTGATGCACCTGTCCGGAGATGCCGACCAGCCGGTTTTCATGTGTAAAGATTTCTACTCCGCTTTTCAGCGAGTATTGGAAAGCGGCCACGGTACCGCTTCGATCATCCGGGTGAATGAAATCAAACGCTGAACGTCCGATGCAGGCTTCGGGCTTTAAACCATAAATTTCAAGAGCTGAATGATTCACAAATAAAAGACGTCCTTCAGAATCGATTCTGGTGATAAGATCAGGAGTTCCTTCCACCAGGTTGCGATACTGCATCCTGCTTTCATGCAATAACGCTGTTGCTTTCTCCCGCTCCGCAATCTGTTTTTTTAATTGCAAATTATTGTAAGCTTTTTCAGAAATATCGTTAGCAAAAACAAATAACATTTCAGCAACT
>JBAWXM010000020.1:0-29363 GCA_037144075.1 Lentisphaerota bacterium
CGGCCATTATAACATCAATTCCAATCTGGCGCGTATTATTGCCGGCAATTATCGCCGCCGGCAGAACTTCCAGAGTATATGTCATCACCAGTAAGCGCGTAATCGTCTGGGATTCGATTTCTTCCAGACTGAAACAGAGTTATCTGCCCGAAGATATTCAGACGGTTGCGGTCAAAGAAACCGGGAACGGCACCGGAGACATTTTCTTCAACGCTGAAACAGATTACGGTCCGATGGGCAAATACAGAAAACAGAATGCAGCGCTTAATTGCGTGAATAATGTCAGGCAAGTCGAAGAGTTGTTAAAAGAATTCATCAGACAAAAGAAACTGTTCTGAAAACAAAGTCCGTCAGCATTAGGAGTTGTAAAAAAATAAGTGGTATTTTTATACTGAGGGTATCGGGGAGAAATTTCGGGGTTGCCGGAGAGGAGCAAAGCTGTATCTTTGTAACGAGTCGGCAAAGCCGAAAGAGCCTCCGAGACACCAGTAGAAAGTACCAGTTATTTTTGAACGACTCCTTAGTAAACAGAATAAAGATAAAAATCATAATCTCAAAAAGATTTCTCTGTGCCTTTGTGTCTTTGTGATTAACAGGAGTTTTAACAGGAGTTTTAAAAGGAACATTCGTCATGAAAAATCTGCTGCTGAACATCCTCTTTCAGTGCGCGCACCGGACTAGAAAAGTCGCCTGGCGGATCTTCCGCCCGACAACGCTTGGCGTGAAAATGCTGCTGTTCAACGGCGATAAGATCATGCTGGTAAAAACCCGCTACAGCCCCAAACTCAGCCTGCCCGGCGGCAAAGTAAACAAGATGGAGGTTCCGCGGGAGGCGGCGATGCGCGAACTGCGCGAGGAAACCGGCATCGCGGTTAATGATTGCCGGCTGGTCGGCATCTATTCGAATTTCACTGAATTCAAAAGCGACACTATTGTGCTTTTTGCCGCCAATACGCAGCAAACAGAGTGTTCGTCCGGCTGGGAAATCGCCAACTGCGGTTTTTATCCTTTAAACGCCCTGCCGGCTGACACTTCCCCCGCAACCCTGCGCCGGATTGAAGACTTCAATAAAGGCGCAATCGTCGACGCCCGCTGGTAAACGTAAATGTCTGCCTGCCGCCGTCAGGCGAGAGCAGCATCGCGGTAAAGAGTATACCTCATACAGGGTTATTGTCCGTGTTCGCCGCCAATCTGCACCGGATGGCCGGGATGCTGCATCAAGCCGGAATACTGGTAGATGATCTGCTTTTCAATCAGCAGCGCAGAGTATACAACAGGTAGACGCAAGTATAATTATAATTCTTTGAGTTTTTTTATTTTATAGAGCTTACTGATACTGGGCGCTTATTATTGATTGGCAAATGTCAGATCCAATTATATTAAGGTCGGCTTGAAAATCTACTGATATTTGATATAATATCTCATGTATTTAAAATTTTGCAGATCAAGGAATGCATGATGATAGAACTTACTTTTACGCCGGAAATAATCGAAGAACTGCATTTCGAAAGATTTAATCATCCCCATCCACGGGTACAATTGAAAATGGAAGCCATGTATTTACGCGGAAGAAACTTCAGCTGCAAAGACGTTTGCGCCATCTGCAAAATATCAAAATGGACTTTGATTAATTATACGAAAGATTTTGCATCCGGCGGTGTCGGGGCGCTGAAAAAATTTGATTGCAGGGGGAGAATTTCCTCTCTTGAAAACCATGTCGAAAAGCTGAAGGAAGAGTTCAGCAAAAGACCTCCGCATACAGCATCGGAAGCCGCTGAAAGAATCGAAAAACTGACAGGCGAAAAGCGCAAGCTTACGCAAGTCAAAGCATTCCTGAAACACAACGGCTTCAAGTACCGGAAAGCCGGACATGTCCCGGGCAAAGGATGTACCGAAGAGAAAAAGAAGAATTATCTGCTGATATTCAAGAAAAAAGGCGATAACGGCAAAGGATGTACCGAAGAGAAAAAGAAGAAGCAGGCTGATTTTCTAGAAAACGAACTCAAGCCGCGTCTCGCTGAAGTTAAAAAAGGCCAGCGCGACCTTTTTTTCTGGATGCCGCGCACTTTGCCTGCGGAGCGTCCTTAAGCTGCCTCTGGCGCCTGGTCCGCGTATACATTGCTTCGCCATCCGGACGGCAGCGTTTCAATGCGCCTGGCGCGCTTAACGCCGGAACATGTGAAGTCATGACGGTAACGAATACGCAATACATTAATTCATGAACGGTCTGTGAAATGCTTGACAAGCTTTCACGCGTCTCTGAAAAGCCCGCAGCGGCAGTGCTTGACAATGCCAAATACCAGCGTTGCGACATGGCGCGGAAACACGCTGAAAAACTTGGAAATGAAAACTCTTCTTTATTGGAATTTCCAGAACTTTTACAAAGTAGATATATTAACCGACTTAAGTATAGAAAATTCCAGAATTCCTTTTTAGCGCGCAGCATGGACTTTGCAGTAAAGAACCGTGGCGCATCTGGAAGTTCCAGTCTGTACTCTTGACATTGCGGATAAGGCTAGATATGTTAATGACACGTTGATAATTAATACCGCATGGCGTAACGCGCGCCAACTGTGGCTGCTCAATAATCATGCCGCTATAATTATCAAAGGAGAGAAATGTTGCCAGTTTCTTCGCAAAAATGATGACGCATATTTTTGTGCGCGACACTCCTGGACTGTGATTTTGAACAATAATAAATTAGTAAAACTTAAAAGGGATAAAATGAAGAGTATAAAACTGAATTTAATTCCAGGCGATGGCATAGGCGTTGACGTAATAAAAGAGGGGCGAAGGATCCTTGAACACATTGCAGGGTTGGATGGAAATATAAAATTCACCTTTAACGAATTGCCGTGGAGCTGCGAATACTACTTAAAACATGGCCATATGATGCCCTCTGATGGCTTAAAAATACTTGAAGACTGCGATGCTATCCTGCTTGGCGCTGTTGGATTCCCCAACGTGCCTGACCACATATCATTGCGCGAATTGCTTTTGCCAATCCGTTGCAGCTTTGATCAGTATGTAAATCTAAGACCGGTAAAATTGCTTCCCGGATTGAAATCCACATTAAAAAAAGAGAAGATTGACTTTGTTGTAGTCCGTGAAAATTCAGAAGGTGAATATTGCGGGCGCGGACGCTTCGAGTCAGAAGGAACTGAAAATGAAAAAGCGATTCAGGAGGCTGTTTTCACTAAACATGGCACTGAACGCATTATTCAATATGCGTTCGAATATGCGTTGAAGAATAAATTAAAAAGCCTTATCAGCGCGACAAAATCAAATGCGTTGAATTACTCTATGGTTTTCTGGGACAAAATATTCAACGAACAAAAAGTTGAATATCCTGGTATACATTCAAGAAGTGTACATATTGACGCCCTGGCAGGTCTATTCATTATGAAGCCTGAAGAGATCGAAGTTGTAGTGGCAAGTAACCTTTTCGGCGATATTCTGACTGACCTTGGTTCAGCCATGCTTGGCAGTATAGGACTTTCTCCGTCCGCAAATATCAACCCGGAAAGGCATTATCCAAGCATGTTTGAACCTATTCATGGATCTGCTCCGGACATCGCAGGCAAAGGCATAGCAAATCCGATAGGAACTATTTGGGCTATTGTGATGATGCTGGAACATTTGGAATTGAAAGATCCGGCATCATTATTGATGAATGCAATGACTGCGGTTCTTGCTGATGGAAAAGTCCGGACTCCGGATATAGGCGGGAAATCCAGCACTTCCGAGGTCGTGGATGAAATTATATGCAAGATGACGAAGTAAATATAACGGATGGCTGATATATGATTAAAATAAAATGGCTGGGAATAAATGGTTTTGAGTTTAGTTTCAATGGGAAGACTATCCTTCTGGATCCTTATGTCACCAGAAATTTAAAGGCCGTCTGCAAACCGTCTGCCATATCAAAATATATAAGCAAAGCTGATTATATTTTTATAGGGCATTCACACTGGGACCATTTAGCAGACACGGCGGAAATAATACGGCAGACTGGCGCAAAGGTTATCGGTTCGCAGACGACGGCAAATATTTGCCGGGCGCAGAAAGTCCAGGAAGATAAAATCATAGAGATTGCAGCAGGCGACGTAATTAAATATTCAGATTTTAATGTCACTTTTTTTGAATCTCGCCACAAAGAGCCTTGTTCATATCAAGGATATTACGAAACGATCCCGGACAACATTTCAACGATAGAGGATTTTGTTGAGGGAAGCACAATGGCATTGCGCTTCAATTTCGGGAATATTAAAATACTAAATATCGGCAGCGCAAATTTTGTTGAAAAAGCGTTAAGATGTATTGAGTGTGATTTACTTCTTGTAAGCATTGCCGGACGCTCTGATTCTTTCATCCGCGAGCTGCTCAAGTGCATCAGACCCAAAATTATCATACCGACACATTTCGATTATTTTGAAACACCTATGGAAAATCCCGGCATGCGAGTTGATCTCGATATTTTTCTTAAAGAGGTTAATGCAGTTGCGCCGGAGATTAAAGTCCTGAGACCTGAGATATTAAAAGAACTGAATTTCAGTACATGATTGATGTTCGTCAAAAATATGCGGCGGCTATCGTTTTTTGTCAACTTTTTATTTTCATTCTTTTTTCTGTTTTTTTATTTTTACTATTGACAAATCAAAATACTTCGGTTATAATGTTAATTGTATTCAACGTTGAATTAAACTTTTTCAGTGTGCCTGATAAAGTTAAATTAGGATAAAGATGAACATAAACATGACAACCGTAAGACAGATTGCTAAGAACCAGCCGGATATTTTTTAGCTAATCAATTATAAATGAAGAAGCAGCAGGCATGAGAAGAAAATTTACAACTTTAAAAGATATTGCGGAAGTCTGCAACGTGACCTCGACACTAGTTTCTGCAGTGTTGAACAACCGCAATGGCAATATAAGTTGTTCCGACGCCAAGCGTGAGCTTATTCACAAAACTGCCGAGAAAATGTGTTACAAGGCCAATTTTTTTGCAAGATCGATGAAAATGGACCATGTTTCGATTGTTGGATTGGCGCTGCACCTGGAAACTCACGACAACATCGGCGAACTTACAATGTATGTAAACAGCTGCCTGGCCTACATAACCTCGGCGCTGAACAATTATAAAATTGAAGTTATTTTCATCCCGTACTCTACCGAGCAAGAACAGCTTGAAAGGTTGAGCACCCTTCTGCATTGCAATATGATTGGCGGGATTATAACTAACATCATTCCGGATTCGCATTTGAAAATCTGCGGATTTCTAAAACAGGCAAATTTGCCCTATATGATAATGGGCAATCCGCTGGACGATGAAGTTTATTGCACCTACCCTTTAACAGAAGTCGTTAACCTGAAAATCATGCACATGGCGAAGGGGAAAAATAAGAAAAACTGCTTTCATATTGCGCAGGATGGTTCCTGTCTGCTGATACGGACAATGCCGTTTGTTGATGGAGACATGTATCATACTCCGGGAATAAAACTTGTTGATTTTAAAGAAGACATTGACGAATCCTTTTTTGCCGTAAGCGGTTATTATACTTGGAAAAAACTTGAGGAACACAAGTTTAATGCGAAGCATATGGTGCTGCTTGAGTCGGAAAAATACCGGGATTTGATCCCGGAAAATATGAATACGATAATTTCCAAAGACAACTTTGATACCATGGGCATGGTCTGCTATGTTTCTGAAACAATCTATCAGTGGCTTGAAAAATCGATCAAGCCGCTTGAAAAAAGAAAGATTTTCCGGGATAAGCCAGATGATTTTCAACAAATAACCTCTGCTAAGGGCGAACCGCTAAAAAAGATCTTAGCGAGATAAATTTTAACATTAATGGAGGACAAAATTATGGAACAAGATGACAGGCTTGAAGGAAATAAAATTTTACAATGGAAACAACTTTTAAGCGCTAAACGATTAATTTTTTAAAAAGGAGAACTAAAATGAAAAAAAATGTCTCAAAAAAGTCTTTCACACTCATTGAATTGCTCGTGGTCATAGCGATTATTGCTATTTTAGCCGGAATGCTGCTCCCGGCTTTAAACAAGGCGAGGGAAAAGGCCAAATCTATTAAATGCAGCGCTAATTTGAAACAATTAAGCACCTCCTATTTGCAGTACACCATGGAAAACAATGATTATATGCTGCCCTACATTAACGGCACTAACGGCGCACTATGGTGGAGGAACGCCGGGAAGGGCCTGGGGCTTAGGATATGGGATAATGTTCTCAATCCCACAAATTCAGTCTTTTTCTGTCCATCAACCAAGATGACTGCCAGTTTGTACCGGCCCAATGTCGATGGATATTATATGTCCTACGGCTTGAACGTAGTATTAACCGGAATCGCAACCGAATTCATGCTGACGCCAAAAATCACCAAGGTCAAAAAACTATCTATGATTTCTCCGATAATGGACAGTATGAATCAGAGCAGATGCTCGGTTGATGACTTCAACGCCACTTATATTGCCACTGACAGGCACAACAAGCTTCGTTTCAACGCCATGTATCTTGACGGACACGTCGGATCGGTAGATTATGCCTATTACAAAAAGACATACAACCAATATGTTACGGATAAATCCGCAACTTTATTTTTCAGGGGAGTAAGTTCGCCCGGCGCGAACATTTACAAATAATAACTTACAAAAGTTAAAAAAAATCCTGAATTTTATAATTATGCAATCATGCGGCTGCACGGTCAAGAGATGCGCAGACGAATGGCAAGAATTCAGTTTTGAAAAGTTGAGAATTAAAAGACATGATTGAAGAAATGGAAAAACGAATCGTGATCAGTTTCCGGGAGCAAATCCACGATGTCCAGACTTGCTTTCCTGAATATGCGGGTACGTTTTTTTAATTCATAAAAAGGGAAAGAGATGGATAAAAAATCGAATATTTTAATCGGCTGGGCCTCAAGGGATGCCACTCCCGCAGGAAAAGTAAATCTTGCCGGACAGTTTAACATGCGCCTGACAAAGGAAATAAAAGATCCCCTGTCTGTAACCGCTCTTGCGGTTTCATCGCAGGACATTAAGGATTCTCTTATTTTTGTTTCCTGCGACACAGTCACAATCCCTGCCGCGCTTCTTGAAGAATGCAGAAAAAAGATCAAGGCGGAAGCAGCAGATTTCCCGATCGGTAATTTAGTTTTGAACGCCACCCACACGCATACTGCGCCGGATACACGCGATAGCGGTTATAATTACGGCGCACTGACGAAAGAAGAGTCAAAAGATCTGCTCAGCCCGAAAAAGAACATGGAATTTCTTGCTGGTAAAATAGCTGAAGCAGCAATTGAAAGTTGGAATAACCGCGAACCCGGCCTGCTGGCCTGGGGCTTAAGTTATGCGGTAGTTGGACGAAACCGGAGAGCAGTTTATCGCGAGGATTTTGCGAAACAGCCTGACTACAAAGAAACGCCAGGAATGAAAATCGAGAAAAACGCCATGATGTACGGGAATACCGCCAGTCCGTTCTTCAGTCATATTGAGGGCTATGAAGATCATACGGTGCAATTTATTTTCACGTTCAACCTGGGCAAAAAACTTACTGGCTCCATCATAAATATAGTCTCTCCGTCGCAGGCAACGGAAGGCATATCTCTTGTCTCGGCTGATTTCTGGCACGATGTCAGAATCCTGTTAAGAAAACAGTACGGCGAAAATCTTTTTATCCTGCCGCAGTGTTCGGCCGCCGGAGATCAATCGCCTCACTTGATGCTCAACAAAAAAGCGGAGCAGCGCATGCTCGAATTAAAAGGCATTGATTCACGGCAGGAAATAGCCCAAAGAATAAAATCAGCCTTTGACGACGCATACGGCTGGGCGACTAAGGACTTAAGAGACTGTTTACAATTAAAACATATTTGCAAAGAGATCAATCTCCAGAAAAGGACTGTAACCAAGGAAGAATATAACAAGAATATTGAATGGATCAAACAGTTCCAGACAATGCAGTTGACGTCATCACAGCAAAGCTTTTTAAGCCGCTGCCAGAGTATTGCCGAACGGTACGAAAATCAGTTGAAAGGCATATTTCCTGTTCAACCAGTGGAGATTCACGTGATAAAACTCGGCGATATTGTATTTGCAACCAATCCTTTTGAGCTGTTTCTGGACTATGGCGTCCGGATACAGGCCGGAAGTCCGGCGGTGCAGACATTTATCGTGCAGCTTGCGGGAAAAGGCATTGCCAACGGGGGAAGCTACCTGCCGACAGAAAAAGCTGAAACCGGCGGCGGTTACAGCGCATCCGTTTATTGCAACGTCGTTGGCTCAAAAGGCGGGGCGGAACTGGTTGAAGAAACGTTGAAAGCTATCAATAAATTGTGGCAGGAATGATGGGTTCAGGCTAATTCAAATATTTATGCAGTACCTTAGGGTATGGCCGCGATGGAAATGAAATCTTTTTCCGACATTCCCGGCATCGTGCCAGCGCATAAAAGCGTCATTTTGCCTATCCTTCATGGCCCCGCTGAAGAATTATTTGTTCAATAACGGAGCAGTAGAAATGGACTCTAGGAAGATTCTTGTCGGCTGGGCTTCCAGAAATGTCACCCCCGGCAGACCGGCTGTCCTCGGCGGACAGTTTCATATGAGGATAGCTGACCGTGTGAAAGACCCGGTGACGGCAACGGCGCTGGCGCTGGAAACTACCGGCGGCGAACAAGCTATTATTGTCTCGCTGGACGCAGTCTGGATCAATGATGATATCCGGGATGCCTGCCGGAAGAAACTTGGAGAACTCATTCCCGGCTTTGATCCGCGGAAGTTGCTGATCAGCGCTACGCATACCCATACCGCGCCAATCCAGGCTTCCAGTTTTTTCACTTATCCTGAACTGGACGACCCGGATGTCATGACGCCGGCAGAGTATTCCGAATTGCTGACAGGGAAACTTACTGAACTATGCGTCGAATCCTGGAACAACCGCAAGCCGGGGGCTGTTGCCTGGGGGTACGGTCAGGCGGTCGCCGGCTTCAACCGCCGCACCATCTATTTCAACGGATCAGCTAAAATGTACGGACGTGCGGACGTGCCGGAATTTTCGCATATCGAAGGTTATGAAGACCACAGTGCGGACATGCTGTTTACTTACGATGACAAGCATCAGCTTACAGGCATGATCATTAATCTGGCCTGTCCGGCGCAGGTTACTGAAAGCGTAAATTATTTCTCGGCTGATTTCTGGCATGAAGTCCGCGAAGAAATCCGCAGACGTCATGGTGAAGCAATTTTCATTCTGCCGCAGTGCAGTGCGGCCGGAGATCTGTCGCCGCATATGCCGGGAGGACATATTCTGCACCGGCGCGAACAACGCAGAATGTTCAAATTAAAAGGGTTGCTTGAGTCGGAAAGCGCGGATGAAAATCAGTTTAATCCAGCCCTGCGTAAAGAGATCGCATACCGGATTGCCGCGGCAGTTGACGAAGTCCTGCCGCTGGCGTCGCTGGATATCCATGATGCCGTCCCGTTTGTTCATGAAGTGTCCACGCTTCAGCTTCCGATACGCAGAGTAACTGAAGATGAAGCAAAATTCTGCTCGGAACAAATGCGCCTGCATCAGGAACAATTGAAAACATGCGACCAGAACCCGGCATCAGCCGCATATTCCAGCAATTATGTCATGGCCGGTTACTTCGGCAGCGCCGTCCGGCGGTTCAACGAGCAGGCGTCAAATCCGGCGCTGCCAATGGAGTCGCATGTTATCCGGCTGGGCGATGTGGCATTTGCATCCAGCCCATTTGAACTGTATCTGGATTTCGGCATCAGGCTTAAGGCCCGCAGCAAAGCGGTCCAGACTTTCATCATTCAGCTTGCCGGCGAAGGCTCATACGTGCCAACGCGGAAAGCCGTTGACGCACAAAGTTACGGAGCGGGAGCTCCGGACTGTCTGACCGGCCCGGAGGGTGGACAGGTATTAGTTGAGTAGCAGCTCAAAACTATCAATGGATTTTTCAGTGAATAGAGGTAATTGTAAACATTCCTTTTAAAGAAATGGAAGATTGGAAGAATTCAGCCCCTGGACTGATGAATCCGGTTTTGCCGGAAAACCCAGAAAATTATCGGAAAATGATGGCATAAGTCAATGTTTAAAATGAAAAATGTAATGTGTAAAAATCTTCAGAAGACAGTCTCCGGCTCACGGCCGGAGAATGAGTTTTTTTCCGTCGGCATTGCAGCAGGAATCCCGGCATGTCATAAGTCCATGCTGAACAGGATAGAAAAATCATGGAATTTCACGCTTATAGAACTCCTGGTGGTGATTTCGATCATCGCTATTCTGGCCGGAATACTGCTGCCGGCATTGCAGTCAGCCAGGGAGAAAGCCAGGACTTCAAGCTGCGCCGGCAACCTTGCGTCAATGCACAAAGCTTTTGCAATTTATCTGGTTGACTGGCAGGACAGGATTTTCTGGGGTGTTGATCCCGGCAATTCGCTTTACTATGTGGAGCATTATATTTACGGCGGGCGTTCCAGCGGCAATAAGTACAGCGGACCGCAGGGAGATCTGTTTAATCATTATGTGCCGCGCCCATTGAACCGGTATGTTGACAATAATCAAGCCATATTCCATTGTCCCAAAGATATCACGCCATCAGCGGCCTGGAGTAATTCCACAAAATTCGAGGAGGGGGGCAATTCTTATCCATTCAACTGGTATCTGCGCAACACCAGAATTACCGTTATTCCCGTAATCTCGTCGCTGATTCTGTTTGCCGAGGCGCCGGCGACTGAAGGCGGAGGACCGGGCGGCATATCGAAATATGCCTGGCATGGCGATAAAGTCAATACCTGTTTTCTCGACGGACATTTGAAATTTATGTGGATTCCGCCGCAGGACAGCTCGGAGCCGCTTTGGTGGCACGGACGATCTCCAGCTCCATTATTGGTGAACTGAAACAATTTTAAAATCATAAAAATAAATACTGGAGGTTTAAAAAATAACAGCAGGCGGATTATTTTTAACAACTGAGTAAATTTAGCTTACAACAGGAGAAAGAAGGATGAGAAAATTTTTGATCGTGATGTTTGTGCTGGGCATCAGTATTTTATCTGCAAGCGGAGAGGACCCGAATTTGCTGTTTGAAATTAATTTTGACAGCTATGCGGTTATTCCAGATTTTGCAAAAGGACAAAAAGCGTCGCTGAACTTCAAGTCGGATTTGCAACTCCGGATGTTTCCGGGAATTAACGGCAAAGGAAATGCCTTAAAACTCAATGGCAAAGAATTCTGCGCATATCGCATGCAGAAAAATTTCAACACCCAGCAGGGAACGCTGAATTTGTGGGTAAGCCCGCAGAACTGGAAATTCAATGAAGAGAGAAATCAGATATTTTTCGATGCCAAGCAGGCGGACTTCCGGCTTTTGCTGTATAAATTCAACAATTTACCGTTTCCTGGAGTTTATTTTCAATACGGCAAAAACAATCAGGGAGTACACGCAAAAATCAACCCGGCTGAGTGGGAAAACCGTCAATGGCACATGTTAACGGTGGTTTGGAGCAAAGATTTTTTAAAACTTTATGTCGACGGTAAAATTCCGGAAAAGTACGTTCCGGGCAATGTTCATCCCGCAATCCCGGCAAAAAAATTTGCGGAACCTCTGGAAATTCCCCCTGCCTCCACGGACGGGATAATCGGACTAGGCAACCTTCACCTGAGCTTTAAGACTGACCAGGGGGACGAAACCGCCTTCGATGAGCTTGCTGTTTATGACCGCTGTTTAAGCGATATGGAGATATTGTCTCTTTACGAAAAATATTTTCCGAGACAGGCCAGAGAGAAACCTCCCGTTATGACAGTTCCGAAAACAGAATCAGGCATCACGCTTGACGGCAAAATCGATGCGGCGGAGTGGACAGACAGCACAAAAATACCGTTTATGCAGGCATACAAGATCGCAAACCACCTTATGCCTTCCGATACATGGATGCGGGCTAAGCACGACGGCAAATTCCTTTATCTGGGGTTTTCAACCAATCTTGCGAATACTCATTGCAAATACATGAACAACGATGAGAATATCTACAGCGACGATGTTTTCGAATTTTATATCAACAGCAAAAACAAAGAGGCGCTGTGGTTCTGCATCAACGGCAGCGGCGCAATCTTTGACGCCAGAAACGGGGACCGGAAATACGATTCAGGCGCGAAAGGCGCGGGCTTTATCAATGGTTCACAAGGCTGGAGCGCTGAAATCGCCATTCCGCTTTCAGCGCTCGGCAATCCTTCTCCGGAAGAGGCTTTGAACGGCAATTTCTGGACGCTGAATCATGCCAAGGCGCCGAATTACTACTGGTGCTGGTATGGATCGCCGGAAAATCAGGCAGGAGCGGGAAAAATATTTTTTTCAGACCGCGCGGACGGAGTTTTCATCGAAAAGCTCGGAAATATATTCAACGGCGAACTTGATCTCGTCGTTAAGTCCCCTGGCAAAGTTGCTTTAAGCTTAACCTCAGGCAATAAAGATGATGCCGTGAATATGGAAAACATCGCGAATAAAGATTTTAAGAAAAAGCTTCAACCGGGACGTTATCAACTGACCCTGTCCGGAGCGAAGGACTGCTTTCTTTATGATTACGAGTTTGTCGTCAATTCTCCGCTCTCGCTGAACTACAAAGCGTATCCCGCCCAGAAAGTAATCATCGTGAAAGCCGACTTGAATGGCGCGGACAGCGGAACCATCGCCATGGCACGTAACGGCGGGCTTAAAGGCGTGTTGCGGTTAAGCAAAGGCGGCACAATTTTTTCCGAATCCGCTTTTGTGCCTTCGCTGAACACCGAAGTAAAACTCTCTCTTCCGGCGGGACTTGAAAAAGGCGATTATGAAATAACCGCCGACATCACCGGAAAAGGAAATCCCTTGAAAAGTACCGTCGGGTTCCGCATTCCCGACCCCGCGCCGTATCTTGCCAAAACAGCCTGCGACCATACGGTTCCGGATCCGTGGATCAAGATTGAAAAAGTTAACGACAATGTCTTTAAAATACTTGACCGCGAATACCGTTTCAACGGCTCGCCGTTTCCAGCGGAAATGATTTCCCGCGGCGACAAAGTCGCTGACCAGCCGGTTTTGAAGATAAATTCGCAGGCGGTCACGTGGAGCGATTTCAAAGTCGCCGAGCTTTATGATGACTACGTTGTTTTTACCGGAAGCGGCAAAAGCCCCGGCCTGGATTTCAAATGGAGAAGCGAACTCTGGTTTGACGGACTTTACAAATTAGACTATTCCATGACTCCGGAAACAGATAAGATTATTGATTCCATGATACTTTCATGGCAGGTGCCATCCGGATTCTCACGCTATTTTCTGCAGCACAATAATGAATACGTTCATATTCCGTGGCGGGAAAACAGTATCCGCACCAATGTAAATATTGCGGATGTGTCATGGCTCACCGGAACAGAAAAAGGCATGCTGTTCATGCCGCTGACCAATGCCAATTTTGTCTCCGGCAGCTTTGAGCTTAAGCGGGGGCCCGAAAATACTGACGTCACGGTAAACATAATCGCAAAAGAAGTGACTCTTAAGAAAACGGCGGATTACTCGATCTGCTTTATGGCTACCCCCGCCCGCCGTCCGCCGGAAAATTTCCGTACCATGAACGAAGGCGGCTATCTGGACAACCGCTATCAGAATCTGCAAATATCCAGCACGGATTCTCCTGCCAAAAATCCGCGCGGCGATGAAATCTCAGGCTATGCCAGCCATATTATGCGTTTCCCGGATAGATTCCGTAATGAATGGCTGAAACCTTATGGCAGCATCCGGTTAACCCCATACCACCAGCCAACGGGTATTTCACAACTTGATCCGGAATTTGATTATTATCTGGCGGAATGGCGGGAAACACCCGGTTATATCCAGAGCAATATCAAACGGCAGGGGCACACTTTTGACCTTGTGCATTGCTGCGGTGAAGGCATCGCGGATCTGATGGCCTACAGGCTTGAAAAACTGTACAAGGACTTCCCTGAACTTGGCGGCATTTATTATGATATCTGCGACGTGAAAAAATGCAACAACACGGCTCACGGACATGGCGGAACCGACGCTTTCGGCGCAAGCTATCAGACCTCGACGGCAATGTCGCGCCGCAATTACCTGATGCGTATTTATAAAGTATCGCATCAGCAGGGCAAAATAGTTTTTAATCATGCCCATAACTACTTCAATCCGATTGCCCATAATTTTTCCGACGTCTGGTATCCCGGCGAAAACGAAGTCTGGCTTTATGGTGAAAAACCGGATTATTATTATTGCGAAGCTCCGGCAGGCGAATATCAGTCGGCCTGGAATCCGGTTATCCGGGGAACTGCAATTATCCGCTGCAATCAGGTTTCAAGAGCAAGCAGCTTTATGCCTGCGCTGAAATCACGCGCCAAAGAATTAAGTTCGGAGAAATTTGCATATCGTTCGTTTACCAGCGCACTCCTGCACGATTTTAACGTCGATTCGGACTGGATAAACCACCGCGCCGTTGAAAAATTCTGGAAAGTCAGAAGTAAACTAAATCTTAATCGTGCGGAATTTTTCGGTTACTGGTATCAAAACGCCATAAAATCTTCATCTTCCGGAGTATATTGTTCCTATTACAAACTTAATGATGCGCCTTACAAGTATTTTATCATTGCAGGCAATATGGGACGCGAGGATAAAAAAGCCAATATCGACATTGATTTCAGCAACCTCGGACTCGATCCCGCGAAGATGGTGCTGACTGATCTCTGGAGTGAACAAAACATCACTGCGGAGGATTTGAAACAGCGCGTTATTCCCGGTAATTTATTCTTTATAATCGGTGTCAAGTAATAAACCAGCCAGGCCTGCATTTAAACAAACGTTGTGAAATGAACTACCTCGGGGCAGAGCCCGAGAGGTATCGGGATTTCGTCCGCTTTGCGGACGACCAGCACTTTCGTTGCTGGACCCCGACCCATATTATCAGTGGACATTTAAACAAGGCGGAAAAACGGCAACGGTCAATCTCTCGGCAAGTCAGGTTGAAGAATTTCAGAAGGCAATTGACAACAATAAAAAAATCGAGGCAGTGATGGAGGATGTAAGAAATTTATCCAGGGAGATTCTTGAGCTTTCAACACAGGGGGGGTAATCAAAAGAAAACACAATAATGAGCTCAAAAATCCTTAACTTAGCGCCATTCTGGACAGACCCCGCACAGCGGAGTCGCAATATTTTAAAATAAGAAAAAATATAAGAAGTAAATTAATGAATGTATGTACAAAATACAAAAATAAAGTGGACAGACCATGCACAGCGCAGACCCCGCACAGCGGTAAAAAAAGTTATCTTTTAACATTGACGGAGAGAGGAAAATCATTATTTCAAAAAGTTGAGTCGCAATATTTTAAAATAAGAAGAAATATAAGAAGTAAATTAATGAATGTATGTATGTATGTATGTACAAAATACAAAAATAAAGTGGACAGACCCCGCACAGCACGACAATCCAGCAATTGCCGGACGAGCATCCTGCGAGTGTTAAAATTCCGTAAATTCACGTTGAGGGAACAGGCAATCAAATGAAATTGCCCGCATACAGTTTGCGCCATGTTCATAGAATTTTTCATAGATTTCACCATTGCAGTTAAACAGAATTTTTACAGTGCGTTTGAACGGTGCTGGATTTCTTATTTTTAAGAGAGCGATGTCGTGCTTGAATTCGGCAGAGGCTTCAAGGCAGTCAATACCGAATACTTGTTTATGCGAAAAATCAACATAAACATTACCATAGTTGATTTCACTGATAGCAGCCATCGTCATTATAGCGCCGGTACCCCAGTCGTAACTGGATATTATCGCCCTGCCGTCATTGCCTGGATGTGCAAAGTTTTCCGGGGCCATTCCGTCAGGATGTCCATTAAACATAAGCGGATTAATATCATAATTTGCCGGGTAGCATATAAGCGCGCATCCCGCCCTGAGAGCAGCAACCCCTCTTTCAAAATACTCTTTTTTACCTGAAAGTCGATAAGCCTTGAAATATGTATCAGAAAATAGTACTTGTCGCGTGTCGTTCCATTCGCCGTCGGTGTTCATGACGCCGAAGCCGCCGAATGTATAAAGCGATATATATGGAGGATTCCATACCTGCTGGTATAGGGAAAGCCGGTTAAGGCATCTTGTACCGTAATCCAGATATTTCGCTTCGCCTGTAAATTCGTATGCATTTAAAAGAGTATCCGCAATCCATTGCAGACATAGACTGTTCTGGGGTTGAATATCTGTCCGTATATCCATGAACCCGACAGGTTTCTCCGAACACGAAAAGAAATTCTCAAAATCATGGAATTTTGATTCCGGGATTATGCTGGAAATGTAGAAATTGCAGGATTTTATTATTTTATCCAGAAGATTTTTGTCTTTTGAGATCCGGTACATTTCACAAAGAAGCAGTGACAGTATGCCGGACTGTCCAGAGTGACTGAGTAAACCGGATATTTGGCCATCTTTGCTGATGAATGTTGGAAATGAACCATCATCCGCCTGAAGTTCACAGAAGAAATCAGCCGTTCTTGATACGCGCTCAAGCAGCCGGCCATCTTTTTCCAGAAGCCGGTACCACAGCAGCATCCATCTTGCGGTTTCAGCGGATGCCGTCAGATCAAAGATGTCCCTGCCTCCGCCAAGCCGCGGCACGCCGCACCACCATTCCCCGGATGTAAAGTGATAAATTGCCGGCGCCGGCCCTTTGCCAAGGAAATCTGGAGCTCCGAGAATCAACTCTTTCATCATGTCAGCTCTTATATTCCATGTCCGGCTTTCAGGGAGCAGATTTTTCGAGGAATAGTATTTAAGTCCGAAAGCGGTCCGCAGATTGTTGAACCAGGCGGAGAACCATACACATTTTCCCGGGATGCTGAAATATTCGCACAAATCTGAAGCACTTGGGTTAGGTCTGAAAATGCCGCAGGACGTTTTTCCGTCAGCAATCATGAATTCAATAAATTCACCTGTCCTGGGAAGATTTGTAAAAGCTGGTTCCGCGTATCTGACAAAAGGGAGTTTTTGTGGAATGAGTCTGTTCTTGTAACGTGCGGCATATCTATCCCACAAAAAAGACGTTGCGCCATCAATATCTTTCTCCTCCGAAACTAAAATGTCATAGGCGCATTTTATACGGTATTTTTCCGGGAAAAGGATCCTTCTGCCGGTTAGATTATAATACACATGAGGGGTGCATTCATAATCCGCATAACCAATAGACATTTTGTGCGTTCCGTCATCCTGCCGGAGCAACTCCATGAACATTCCGGTGCGCTGAAGGCTGCTCTTTTCCTGTCTGAGCAAAGTCATGAGCTTCTCCCTTTCAATTCCCAGGATATCAAGGTCAGGCATGATTGAGAGGAGTGTATTGCCGTCATGCAGAATTATTGCCGGACTTCTGAAACAGTGATCGCCGGCGACTTGTCCTTCTTCCGGGCAGAGATTTGGAAGCCATTTATACACAATATTCTTCCATGGATTCTCAAAACTGTCGCAGAAAAAAGTTATCTCTTTTCCCTTCAAAAATTCCAGCATCAGGGATACAGATAACAGTTTTTTATTGATGGAGATATTGCGCTTATATCTTACGGAGCCGTCTTCGGAACATGCTGAAAGTGAAAACGGCACGGTGGAATCATTAGTATTAAAATTAATTGTCTGTCCGCATGAATCCTTCAGTAGCGGCGCTGAATTAAACTTTAAAACAGCATTTCCGGCATGATACAAGACTAAGCTGTTTTCGACAAATTCTATTTTCATATTATTCTTCCTCTGGTTTGATTTTAAGCGTCATTTTAATCTATTTATCTCCAATACCGCGAGTTTGATTTTCTTTGGCCTGGCACTGGGATGAAGATGGACATTCGGGAATTCACTGCTGTCAGCATAATTAACTGAAGAACAACCGTTTATCACAGGGGCGCAAACAACGTAATGAATGTTAGAGCCAGATTTGATAATATCCGGGATGTCGGTGAATCGCAAAATCACAGGGATGATATAGTTATAGTTCAAAATCATGCAGCCTGAATCCAGCATCATGCGGAAACTTTCCGGAATGCCGCACATGACACATCCGCGGATATTTTTCAGACTGACACTAAGCAATAGCATACTCAGAGCAGGCCAGCCTTGTCCGATAAGATACAATGGATTGCCGGAGAATCCGCTTGAATTAATGACAGCGCAGATTTCCTCCATCGCCAGGCCGCACGGACAACGTTCCGCCATGAAAGCGTCCTGAGCATGATGGTTGTCCGGTCCGTAAAGTTCCCAATGGCGGGAGGCATAAGAAGCTTTATCCGGTTTTTTAATGTTTGAACGCAGTTTGCCGCAGTTGAAAACATCCATCACAATAATCCTGTTATAACCGCCTTTCAATATCTCTCTCATGGAGCGAACCCAGGCGCCTGACGATCCGGCGTCGTCAACCAGAATGGCAATCCCGCTTCTGCCTGTTCCGCTTTCAACTGAAAAAGGCACGGAATATCCATGCTTTATCAAACAGGAATAATCTCCATCCTTCAATGCAGAACCTGCGTGATTTACTTCCCTGCCGGCATTGTCATGAACCGGAAAGACTTTGTTATGGACAGAACCTTTCAGGAATGAATTTGCTCTAAGGATTGCGGGAATTTTTGTATCTGCTTTTCCGGACAGTCGAATCTGCCGTTGACACCAGGCGATTATTCCGTTTTCTTCTGCATTGAGGTTCCGCACACTTGCGAGCATTTTTTCCAATGCAGTGTTGAACCCTTTCCATTCCGGTTCAAGCAGCAGTTCTCTGTCCGGTTTCAGATGCCTGACCAGCCATGCCATTATATTTTCACGGCATGAACGGGTTAAGTTATGAACAAGTGTAGAACTTGCAATCTCAATGTTTTCAGGAATTCCAAGCCGCGCATATAACGGAGAAAGCATTTTATATACTTCGGCCTGGTTCTCGCAGCCGAATTCGGCGATTATGCGCAAGGGCTTTGGAGCAAAAAGAGCCCCCATCTCGACCAGGTCAAACCCAGTGCTCCAGGCCCGCAGATAGGTCTGTTCAAAGTCGCTGCTCTTGACAGATTTGAATGAAATTCTTCGTATATCTGTCGCCTGGCATGGAACAGCCGCCGCTATCCGCGGATCAGCGCCAATCGCAAAATATGTCTGAAGCCCCCCGCCTGACTGGCCGGTAAAACCGATGCGGCGCGAATCAACGCCATCCATCTGCGACAGGAAACTGACAGCCGTTACACAGTCACTAGTGAAAAACTGGGCAAGGTTGAACCCGGCCAGAGTCGTAACCGCTCCCATATGTTGATGCTGGTTGCACGGGCTCCAGTAAACGGGATGATCTTTCTCCAGAAAAACTTCACGCCTGGCACCCTGTCCGGGCGGATCGAAGGAAAAGACATGAAATCCGCATTCCGCCGCATAAAGGGCAAGCTTCATATAGTTTTCACGCAAGGATCCTGATTCGTCGTGACCGGCCGCAACGACCAGTCCGGGCAACTTCCCGCGAAACTCATTTTTCACAAGCGTCCAGCCGGTAATCGGATATCCTTTATCAGAAACAAGCCTGACCTGCCGTATGCTGATATCCCTGTAGTTGAATGAATCTCCATGGCTGAACGGAACAGTTCTTTTCAGGTCAGGCAGCGGCCCCATAATCTTTTCCATCACACCTTTCAGATGCTTCTGGTAATCTGCCAGATCTTTAAAGTTCTCCACGGCAGCAAGTTTAGCATCAGCCAGCGCCCATGCTTTCCTGCCAATTTCACAGATTCTAACATACGGCAAAGGTAATTCATTTTTCATATTTGCTCTCTGTATTTTATCTGAATCAGCAGTCAATTCCCGACCATCGCTTTGCTGATCATGAACCAATGCCCGGTCTGACTGTCGCTGTTGGCTAAATTTTCGATTACAATTTGATTATCTCCTTGTCTCAGGATTCCAGGTTCCAGTTTAAATTTCCTCACGGACCAGCCATGTTTGACAAAGTTGTTTGCGCCCTCAAAAATTATTCTTTTATTGCAGGTAATACGGACAGGGGCGGCGGGGCATGACAACTTGTCTGAATCCTGCCCTTCAATTTCAATCCATGAGCCGACTGCGTTTGGCGCCTGATCCAGCTTGAACTCTGCTTGCATTTTGCATCGTTCAGTCATCGCTCCTCTAACCCAGACGGCAATTTTGCCTTCACATTTCCATTTGTAGTAAGCAGGCCCTTCGCCGCCCTTGAAAGCCATCGCCGGAATCAGCAGGCTGCCGTCCGGAAGTTTTTCAACGAAACTGGTAATCTGATATTTGCGGATAGTTTCATTTGGCCGCTGTTCCAGTTCAAGCAGCAACGGCGGCACTTGTCCAGATTTAATTTCTTTCCAGTCGATTTTAACATTGGTATTCTGCCAGATAAAGTCAGATATTCTTTTGAAGTCTGGAGCCGGTTTCCCATTATTTTTTGCAACTTCAAAACCATGCTTATATTTTTCCAGCTCCATGCTGATATATTTTTTTAACAGCAGACAGAAAGTATCAAATTGCTCAACCGTGACATCGGATCGGCCAACCGGGCTTAATGAACATATTCCATTTATAATGATATTGTATTGGTCCTGAGCGATTTCGGCTTTCAGACCGTCATTGGCAATTTTAAGCACTTCATCAAACCATGCCAGAAGCTGAACCGTAAACTCTTTCGAGAAGAATTCCGGACATGGAATTCTCCCTTTATTCCGGTCGTCTGCGTCCAGACGGTCATAGACGGACTCGATGATTTTCATCATCACCGGCGCCGCCTGGCCGTAATAGACACTGATGAACTCTTTTTCCAGCGCTGAAGTATCCTGAAAAGGATCCCAGTTTAATTGAGAGTTAACGTAGACAAACAGTTTCTCGAAAGTCTGGTTTTGGCCGCAATACCAGAATCCGCCTTTCATGCCGTTGCCGGCACACCATTTTACCCGGTTTGCCATGCCGCGCAGCGTGAGAACTTCGCCGCCGTTATAGTCATACAGACCGAGATTGGCGGCCCCAGCTATTGCAATCCAGTCTCTGAGCTGCTTACCTGCAATTATATTTTCCGGCGCGTCAAAAGCACGAAATCCGTCCGGAGCCGACAGCTTTGTCGGCCATGGACAATAAAGCACCAGTACATTTTTCTCCGGAGACAGCATATGAGGTGCCGGCTGCGTATTTACATAGGCGTAGCACACAAGATATTTATCAGGGTATTTCTTCGCCACGATACGGGCGATACTGTTGATCCAGTTTATCAGCAGATCTGATTCGTTCCAGCCTTTGCTACGGTTTGCCTGGCAGTCCGGGCATATGCACATTTCCATATCATCGCCTTGCTGTATTACAAAGAATTTCCTGTCGTTCTGACTTGCAATCCATTTTAATGCCCGTTCCGCGGCAATTTTTATGCCTTCTTTGCTGGACTGGCACAGCATTAGCCGGACATCTTGAATATCTTCCGGCATTCTTTTGCCATCACCGCGCAGAATATAATATTCCGGATGGCCTTTTATATAGATTTTCTTCGGTACAAGAAATGCCGCGGTATGATCAAGCCATAGTGTTTCATCGCATGGATAAACAGCATCAATTCCGGACTGGCGCGGATCGCCAAGAGTATTGGCCGCATTTTCTCCATAGATACAATACGGCCCTGTTTTGCGCCGTCCGTCGAAAAACGGACGCCCTGAAAAGTCCACAGCTGTCAGAATGTTTTTTGCTGTGCTTTTTTTGGAGAAAACATCTGCCGCAAAGAACTTCAGGCCCTGCTTTTCCAAAAATTTATAGATACCGTAATTGGTTCCCTGCACCGATTCTCCGGCGATACCGAGCGAACTGTTACAGATTTTTACAATAAATCCGCTGAACCCCTGCCGTTTCAGTTCATCCAATTTTAACATGCCGGACTTTATTACTGCATCCTTCCCTATCAGGATAACGTTGTTCAAGCCTTCAGAAATCTTTTCCCCGTCCAGTTTGACCGGCAGGTTGATACCTGACAATTCCAGCAGCCATTTTTGCATGGCGGCGGCAGCATCGCGGCACTTAATGTCGCTGACAATCGCATAAAGCGGCATTGCGGTTGCAACCGGCGTGATATGTGATATTTCGTTCATCATCCATAGATTCCGGCCTGGTGCAGGATAAAGCTTGTCGGAAAAACCTGCCCATGAGACGATTATTTTTCCATTAGATTTGAGTTCAATACTGACCTCGTCAAGTCTTTCCCGCGACAATCCGGCCCCCTGCTTTGTGAATATCCCGAATGGAATGATCTTCAACTGCTCTCCGGGGCTGAAGTCAACAATGCTCAGAAACTCCCTGTTTCCGGATTTTGCTCCGATAGACATGGAGCCTGACTCTGCCGCATGAAAGTGAATTGCCATATTTTGCGCTTTCCCTGCAGTGAATTTCGATTCCAGCCGCCATTTTCCCGGACCGGTCAGCGCCAATCCCTGAACTTTAGTTCCGGACGCGGTTAAATAAAAAGACATCTCAGCCCGTGGACTGCCTTTCCAATCACCGGCATTTAAACTAAAGCTTAATTCCGCTGTTTGAGAATGTAAATTAAGTGCGACCATGGCAAATAACATCATCAGTATCCGTTTCATGCCTGCTCCTGATTATTTAAGTTTCTGAAAATACTGTTTCCTGCATGGTTAAATTACTGTCTAAAATTGCTCTTTTTTAAGCAGCAGTTCAATCCCGTGCCTCTTCTTGTTGGCGTTTGTCCCGTGGTCGTTAAAGTTTTCGATAGAATACGGTTCGCCGAGCTCCGCGTAATTGATGTCATCACATAAAATGTTCTCCGGACTCGCTACTCTACCCGTAATTTCAGCAATCTTATCCGGAATAAATCTACCTTTAGAGTTATTTATTTCAAGGTAACTTATCCCCTGAGTGCCGTATCCCCAGGATTCAAACCGGATCGCAACCGGTATCTGATCTGCCGGAACTGCAAACGAACGTTCATGATAGTTATTGTTGTAATACAGCGTAAGCCGGGTTTGGAAAATGCTTTGCCAGTCAGAAGAATCTTCGAATTTGATCATAGCCTCCGAGTCCTGGGTAACGCCCCGGTCAAACAGCCTCAATGTCAACAATCCGTCGGCAGGCTTGCCTGCCAGAGCAGCAAAATTTTTAATTGCTGTATTGAAAAACGCATCAAGACTGGAATGAGGAATACCCGGGCGCACTTTTTCCCAGAAAGAACACATCTTCGAATAATGTCTGCGGTAAGCTGCAACAAGCGCTTCAAGCCGCTGTCTGGTTTCGGCAGACGGAGTTTCCAGCGAATCGAAAAATTCCGGTATCACCTCCCTGCCCCGGGTATAAATATCGCCGTATTCCAGGCGCAGCAGGATATTTTCCAGCACCAGCCTGCCTTGAACGGATGGAATCTTTTCTAGAAAATCCGAAAATATTGACGTCAGAAACCGGATCAAGCTTTTTATGATGTATTCTTCCTCGCCAAAATTTCCGCGAAGAAAATTTTCAGGGTCAGTGTCTCTCCGCCAGTATCCGATATTGATTTCCTTGACGGTTTTAAGCGCCGCTAAAAAAACTGGATGACTGCATTCAAAAATCTTCAGCGCAGCAGCGGAAAACGCCTCTTCACAATTCATCCCCTGCCATAAATATCCTGCATAAGCAATGACTGGAAAGCTTTCGTAGTAGAAACAGTCACTCTTTTCCCAAATGGTCAGCAAGCCGCCGGCGCATGGCCGCCGGCCGGCATATCCGGTGAAACTGGTTGTATTTCTCAGCGTATAATCAGCCGGGCAGATAAGAGATTCGAATCCATGCTTCGCATATAAATTCAGCTTGTCAATACGCGGACGCCTACCGAAATGCCATCGCGGGAAGTGCATGACGGCGTCATAATGCCATACGCAAAGAATAATATCTTTCGGAATCAACTCCAGCACCTCCGGATAATGCTGGAACATATCGTCCCATATCAGCATTTTTCTGCCGAGTTTTACGGTTATAAGCGCATGCAGCCATTTGATATGGTCAGCAAAAATTCCAGCCTGGCCACCGGGATGCAGGCGGCAGAGTTCGCAGATTCCAATATGCCATGCTTCATCCAGCCCGGTGCTGAAATAACGTGAAGGAAAGATTTCCGCCAGTTCAGTGAGATACTGTTCCTGAAAAGATTTAGTTTCCTCCGAAGAAGGACAAAATGAATTCGGCGTTGGACAGATTTCCGACCAGCGCCCGGCTCCGCCGGTATCCCTGAGTTCCGACATGGACTGCATTGCCTCATACTGTAAAAATAATTCAGCATGGGCAAGCGTCTGAGTTGCCGGAATGATATCGATTTCCCGCTGCGCGGCATAGCCGACAATTTCTCTCATCTGCTCTGGAGTGTAACTCTGGCTCGCAGGGGGAAAAGGAAATGCCGTGGTTTTGATCCGGCCTTCAAGATAAAGAAATATAGCGTTGAATCCGGCATTTGCGGCAAAATCGATGAATTCTTTAATAAAGTCGATGGATTCCATTTGCCGGGCCAGATCAAGCTGCACCGCCCTGATTTCGAATTTATCCATAATTGACAGCAATCCTTGAGTTTATTTGACCATACCACATCATACCAGCCGCATGATTGATAATAACCTTAATTTAATATTTTGTCAACACTAATACGGCTTAAATATTTATTTTTTAGATATTTTTAAGAAAAAGTATTGACAAAACTGGCATGATATGGTATGATAGTTAACAGGTCGATAATAATTGAGGACGCAAATCGTGAAAAATACATCTGCATATTCAAAAGTGAAGGAATGGATTCTGGATGTCGCAGTAAACCAGACGTCCGAAGTAACGTCGATTCCTTCTGAACGTCAGCTCGGCAATATGCTGAATGTAAGCCGCGATACAGTCCGGCGCGCCATCAGTTCGCTGGTTGACGAAGGAGTCCTTGATTCACGCCAGGGAATGGGAACTTTCATCAATCGCAAAACCATCTCTTCGCACCATAAACGCAACTGGGTTGGTTCCGCTGTCGGAATTATTCTTTTCTCAGGGCGCACTCATTTTGAGATAAAGAATTACCCTTGGGTTATCATGCAAGGCGCGATTAATGAGCTCTGCGCCAAAGGGATTAAGGCCCAGTTGATCAATATTGAGTCCAACGGCGTTCTTGCCGCCAAGGAAATAATCTCTCATGAAATATCCGGTATTATCTGGATAAGCCCGTCGGAAGACTGCCGCGGCATAATCAATTATTTACAGGAACATGACACGCCGATAATGACAGTCGGCGGTTCATTGAAAGACATGAAGAGAATACACAATATTGCAACCGATGATGCGGCAGGCGGCTTTATGGGCGGGGAATATCTGCTTTCTAAAGGGCATAACAGAATACTGTTTGCCAGTCTTTCTGAAAACCGTATTTTCGACTGCTTGAGATTCAACGGCTTTATTAATGCTTTGGCTAAATATGGCTGCCAACCGGTACCTGAGCTGGTCGTCAAAGAACTCGACGTTTTGGACGTATACCAGGCGGTCAGGAGGGTTATAAAAAACGGACCGGAATTTACCGCAATTTTTTGTGCGGACGGTATTTTTCTGCGTTCCATATACAATGCCGTCCGTGATGAAGGTAAAAATATTCCGGTGGACTACTCGCTGATAACATATGATAAAAACCCGGCGGCAGAATGTCCGGGAATACAGTTGGTCGAAATCTGTCAGCCGCTCGAAGAGCTTGGCAGGGCGGCAGTAAAAAATCTCTCCGGGATTATATCCGGCAAACAACAGGCATTTGTCAAAGAAGTTTTTCGCCCAAAAATATCGGACGGCAATTCATGCATGCCCATAAAATGGGTTCAGGATATTGCCGTGCAATAGAAGGAGAACTTGAAATGGCATTAAAATTTGATTCAAACGGCGTTCAAATGAAGTTCGATTTTACAAATAAAAAAATTAACAAAGCAAGGAGTGTTAACATCATGAAGACTAATCGCCGCTTAATAGAGAACTCATTGCAGTTACATGTCAGATTCTTTACACTTATAGAACTCCTGATCGTGATCGCTATCATAGCTATTTTGGCTTCAATGCTTCTGCCCGCCCTGCAGAAAGCAAGAAACGCCGCATACCGGTCATCCTGCGCCGGCAAGCTAAAACAGCTCCAATACGGGTATATTCAATATTTAAGCGACAACAACAGCAGTCTGGCGCCGCTCGGGGTGTATCCGATGGAATACAATGGAACTACTGCAAATTACTGGGACGGCAATTTTTACGGTATTATCTCCAAGTATGTCGGCGATCCGAATGGCAATAAAGACAGATTCTACAGGCTGGGAGGTATTCCCTTGACTAACAATACAACGAAGCCTGTTTCCCGCTGCCCGTCCAGTACAAATCCGCCAACGCTTACCGGTACTACTTATTTTACGAATTACGGATATAACCGGAGTGTAATAATAACAGATCCGACTTTAGTTGTAAAAGCCCCCGGGAAGTGTGAACAACTTAAACAGATTTCAAAAACATTATGCCTATGGGATGGTAATTTTCAAGGATTTGGACAGATCAACGGAAGCATGGCAACAAATACTACTGCAAACTGGCTTGCACATGGCGGGACCAACTTCTCTTTCATGGACGGCCATGTAGGGCTTATACCATTTGCGCAAAGATATGATATGTCCTGGTTTGCTAGTCAAGGAGGCGGCACTAAAGGACTGTGGAAATAACTATTAATCCATTGAAAATTGATTGGCCATAAAATCAGCCGGCCAGCAAAATATTCGAGACCAATTAAAGGGGTTATATGAAAAATCTTATAGTGTTTGTTGTTTCGCTGCTTCTGCTGAATATAATCAATATTCAGGCGGAAATATCCGGAATCAAATTAAATGAAATCAAAAGCATTTACATCGGGAGTAATAATTCTGAACCGGTAAAACTGGCGGCCGACGACCTTGCATCTGGATTTAAGCTGCTGTACGGCACACAGTTGTCTATAATCAACAAACTACCGGAGCAGGAAACTCCGGCAATCATTCTGGGCGACGCCGCGCTGAATATGGGATTGGTGAATAATGACGAAATAAAAAAAGCAGCACCCGGCGGATTCGTGATTAAAGCAACCGGCAATAAAATAGCTGTTGCCGGAGCATCCCAATGGGCAACCAGATATGGTGCCGGGCGGCTGCTGGAGCATCTCGGCTGCCGGTATGCCGACACCTATAAACTCAGCGTTGTTCCGGCGCCGCTGGAAAAGATTGAAACATTACAGATTATTGACAAACCGGTTTTCGACTACCGCAACGGGTTTAGTGCTTTTCTGGGAGAGATGTTTTCAGAATTATCAGATCCGCGCAAAGGAGCAAATCCAGAATTGTTTGATCTGAAAAAAACAGGCTCAGACTTGTGGATTGATCACACTGCCGGATATCTGATACCGAAGCTGCTTTATTACGATCAACATCCGGAATATTACGCGATGATGAAAAACGGAAAGCGAATTGATAAAAGCGCTTTCACAGACCATCGCACTCCGCTATGTTTATCTAATCCGGATGTCACCGCTCTTTCAGCGGAACGGCTGCTGAAATTAATTGCCAACCAGCCTGATAAGACTTTCTTCTTTGTGACCAATGGCGATACCAATCTATGGTGTCAGTGTACGGAATGCAGAAAACTCGATCCGGAAGAAGGCGCGTATGCCACTAGAAATCTCCTATGGGTAAATAACGTGGCGAAGATTGTCACAAAAAAATATCCTGACAAGGTTCTTTTAACGTTTGCGTACGCCGGGTCGGATAAAGCGCCGGTGAACGTCAAACCCGAAAGTAATGTCCGTGTAATATTAGCAACCGGGATGGGCAATATCCCGTTTTATGACCACGCCAAAAAGCAAGACGATAATATTTTTTCGAAAAGTCAGGAAAAGCTGACTGGCTGGACTAAACTTTGTGCCACCAAGCCGCTAGTATGTGAATATATTGGCGGATGCTACCAGCCGGCCTTTATCGACCAGACAGCATCACGCTACCGTGATTACGCGTCCAGCGGAATCGGCGGAATCGTGTTCAGTTACGGCAATCCGCTTAATTTTATTAAACTGTGGCATTTTCTGCATGGTAAACTATTGTGGAATCCTGACCAGGATGCTATGAAAATTACGGAAGATTTCGTTGGCGCATACTACGGGCCGGCCGGAAATGGAATCTTAAAATACCTGAAATTGATGCATGAACAGTATCTGAAAACTTTGGCATCCGGCAGCAAGCTGATTAATTATTATCCGCCTGATTTTTACTCTGCGGATTACATAAGAAATTCTGTGGCGTGTTTTGAAGAAGCTGCCGGAGCAGTTAAGAACAATGCGTTGCTAAGTAATGAAATAGAGCAGGAAAAAATGCTGTTTCTGCAGGATGCCTTCTCGCACCTGGGAAGTTATAATCTGGAGAAGGACAATAAGGCGCTGATTTCGTATATTCTTGACGAAACAGCCCAAACTGCCGCTATCGTCGGAAAGTCCATTGAGTTTAGAAGGGATATAGACTTAAAGGCAAGAACGCTGGCGGCTAATGAATCCAATCCCGGGTTGCTGGCTTTTGTCCGGGAGAAAATAGGTGAAAGATCCGACTATACTCCTGAAGCCATCAACAACGGATTGCGCATTTCCCCGGTCGCTTTTACCGGCGCTGATTACGGACCGCAGGATTTTAATGCCGGAATGTCCCACAAAACATTGTCATGTCCGCCCAAGCTTTGTGCCGGAGTGTTTGCCGCCGCCAAAGACAGCCGGGGCAATCCAACCAGTACTGAAATGAAAATTTCGTTCAAACTGAACAGCATTCCAGGAAACGGATCCGCGACGCTTGAACTGGAAGGCCAGGACGCTGTTTCCAAATGGGGAGCTGACCGGCAGCTCAATCTTATCAGTTATATGCAAATCGCGGTCAACGGCAAGGAAATATTTAAAGGCGAATGCGGATTCGTGCGCGGCAACTGGTCCCGCCGTACTTTCGACATTCCAGCCGGAACATTGAACGCCGGCAGGAATGAAATAACTGTTAAGAATACTACCCCGCAGACATACGGCCCGTTTTCCGCCTGCTGGGTGCTGGTAAGTGATATAAAATTGTTATTCAAAAACAATTGAGTAATTCCGGACAACCTGAGCATATTAAGTTGACGTAAAGTATTTCCATTTGATCTTACGGTTAATTCTAAATCAATATATAAAAAGGATAGTGAAATGAGAGTGTTAATAGTGTTCGCGGTGATATTTGCATCTAAAGTTTTCCTGTTTTTTTGAATCTATCTACCGAACCGGAGTCTGAC
>JBAWXM010000021.1:0-29354 GCA_037144075.1 Lentisphaerota bacterium
GCTATAGTATATGTGCCTGTTAAATAATAGGTTATGTCTTAGCTTGATAGCTATGGGGTTACGCTCCGTCGTAACCGGATTTCCAGGCTTACTTCCCGATCTTGCTCCGCTTGTGTAATTCGGCGTTTTGTCTGAATCTTTCCGCTTTCTCTTTGAGCCAAACGCTGGAAAGAGTGAATTTGCCTTCTGTCTTCTGATATTCAAACGGCTTGCCGCTGATCGGGTCAACCGGAATTTCTTTAAGAATGCCCGGGGCAAGTTGTTCCAGTTTATCCGGAAACGCGCCGTTCTGATTCTTGTAAATATGCAGCGCCAGCGTCAGTTTTGCCGCGTCTATTTCCGATTCGATTCTGGCGACTTTAGTCCTGGCGGAAACCAATCCAATCGTCAGATTTTTTGTCATAAAGTTATAATTAAAACTCTTCTCGTCATTCTCCAGTTCTTTAACATTATTTTGAACTGCCCAGTAAGGCTTGCTGTTTAAATCTATTATTCTATTCATTTGCGCCAGGCAATTAGCATAATCCTGATAGAAAAAGGGCCAGATCATATTCAAAAACTTAGGGCCGGGGATTAGTTTCCATGTATCTGTATCTTTCTGCCAATGCTCTTCCATAAGTTTTCTGATGATTTCTCCACTAAGGATGATTTCTCCGCGCATTCCATTGGACAGCCCCTTCTTGAAATCAATTCTATCTAACTCGGACAAAAGTTGCCCGGCCGACCGGCTGCTGATTCCGTAACAAGAAATCAGCGCGTTCATGGCATCTAAATTTATATCTGCACAGGCAATGTTTACCAGTTGCGATATTAGAAATGGCTCTGATTCAAATTGCTTGATCGCCTTGAACCCATCAAGGATGAAACTGTATGCTGTGTCAGGCTTGCCGTTAAGCCCATCGGAACTGCTTTTTATACTGATGAGCCGGAACAGTTCCCGCAGGGCTCTGAGTTCTGATAGCGAGTCTGTACTATCGATGAAATCACGCCTGCAAACGGCATAAGGCTTTTCTGCCCCCCAGTGAAACAATCTTAAGATCTGCTCAATATCCTGGTTTTTAAGAAGTCGGCCGGCGGTATTCCTGGATTGTTCAGGCCATTGAGTGATATTGCATGTCAGTTGTTCTTGCAGCATATCCAAAAGCGTTTTACATGCGGCAGAGCCTTTCATAAGTTGAAACGCCGCTTTGTAAGAATATACTCCATTGTCAGAGTCCGGCTTGGGCATTCCGGGCAGAACTGCCTCTTTGTCCAATGAAATTCCCTGCGTCCGCATTTCTGCCAGCCTGGACTCAACCTGAGCGCGTCCGATAAAATTGGCGATGGTGTAAAATAGAATGTAGACAACCACCAGCCCGAATACGGACAGCGCAAATATGGTGAGACGCTTTCCGCCTTTCTGTGTTTTGAATTTGTGCCCCGTCAAATATAGGGTTGCCGCAACCGCGACCATCATGCAAAGACAGACAACGACGATGATGCACATTCCCGGAGAAAGCAGCGGCAGATTCATAATATGTCTCCTATGATTTGTTGCTGTTTAAAACTGGTTTTTCTGCCGCCCGCCTCCATGGCAGCAATCATAACTGCGGCGTTTGATTTTGGAATGCCGAGGCTTACTAATTGCTCGATTTCCGCTTTTTTGTTCATGTCGCGTTCCATTTTTGGAAACGTTAACAAGTTCAGCACTATGATTGATGTCAGCATAATCGCGGCGGCAGTGAAAAATATCTTGACCCCGAAAACAAAAGACGCTGAAAACGGCGTTTCAGACTGTTCCCGCCAGTGTTTTACGGCTGCGGCTCTAACGGAATATTCCAGGTCGACGGACGGTTCTTTCAGCCGGAATGACTGTAAATATTGCTCAAGGTTGTTGTTCATCTTCGTTTCTCCAGTATGCTTTCAAGTTTCTTCAGAGCGTAACGGTAGCGGCTCACCGCCGTATTTACGGGAACGCTCAGCGCCGCCGCGACTTCATCAAAAGTTTTTTTCATAAATACTTTCAGGATAATTGTCTGACGCTGTTCCAGCGGCAATCCGCCCATCGCCCGGTTCAGTTCACTGATGTCCTCTGCGGAAACACGCGGTTCATCTGCTGCCTGCACTATCGCATAGTCCGCCATGCCTCGATTTTCCCGCTGGTTTCGCCGAATCCGGTCATAAGCCAAATTGGCGGCGGTGCGATACAAATAAGATTTCAAGTATTTCGTTTCCGCTAACTTCAACCTTTTATCCGCAATTTTAATAAACAGATCATGCAACAATTCTTCGGCATCATGCACAGAACCGGTTAAACCGGCCAGATAATAGTACAATTCCCTGCCGACAAAGCGATATATCCGCTCTATCGCCGCCGGATTATCCGCCGCAAGCAACTGCTTGATCTCAATTTCCTCCTCACCGCCATCCGTCATCTTAAATCATCTTTCGTTCTTTTGTATAATATGACGACAGAACAGTACATATTCTTTTATGGAAAAGAGAGTTTTTTCAATATTTTACTTAGTTTTATTCCGGTTTTCTGTCATCCCCTGGAGGGTTACGCTCTGTCGTAACCGGATTTCCCGGCTTATTTACCGGTCTTATTCCGGTTGCGCTTTTCCTGCTCTCTTCTGTTCTGCTCCTGACGTTTCCTGTCCTCTTCCGCTTTCTCTTTCAGCCAGACACTGGACAGCGTGACCTTACCATCTGCCTTCTGATATTCAAACGGCTTGCCGCTGATCGGGTCAACCGGAATTTCTTTAAGAATGCCCGGGGCAAGTTGTTCCAGTTTGTCAGGAAACGCGCCGTTCTGATTCTTGTAAATATGAAGCGCCAGCGTCAGTTTTGCCGCGTCTATTTCCGATTCTATTTGGGCTATTTGAAGATTTAAAGCAGGAAAAGATATTGAAAAAACATCTTTGGGAATTTCATTTTCTAATTCTTTTATTTGCCTTTCCACAAGCCAGTATGGCTGAGAATAAAGTTTTCTGGTCTTGAGCATCAGCCTCAGGTAACGGGCATAGTTTTGATACAAAACCGGCCATGGGCCATATTTTTCTATGAATCCATGTAAGCTGTTATCATTTAAATAGTCTGGAATTTTACTTTTTCCGGCTATTATCTTCTTGATAAGATCTTTATTCAAAAGAAGTTCGCCACCCATGGAATTAGCGATTGCCTCATTGAAATTAATTTTATTCAAGCCGGACATTAGTTTCCCGGCAGTCTGGCTACTAATGCCGTAACGGAAAATCAGCGAGTTTATAGCTTCAATATTTAACTTCGCGAGGGCAATGTTCACTAATTGCGAAATCAGAAACGGGTCAGATTCAAGTTGTTTTATGGTTTTGAATCCATCGCAAATCAGGCTGTAACCGGCTTCCGGGTTACCGTTAAGCCCGTAGGAACTGCTTTTAAGGCTGATTAACCGGAATAAAGCCCGCTGATTAACCAGGCCGGGAAATTGAGTTTCAATTCCTTGGTAAGAGTGAAAAACAACACATGGTTTTTCCGTGCCCTGCCGGAATAAACTAAAAATCTTCTCCATCTTTTTGGAATCAAGAACTCGTTGAGCGGTTTCCCGATTTTTATCAGACCATTCGGCTAGGTCATAACCGGATTCCAGATCATAAAGCTTTGATATATCAGCATCGCCGTCCATAAGAGCAAACGCCTGATTGTATAAAACTGCGCCATTGTCTGAAGCGTTTTTCGGCATTGGCGGAATAATGTCATTTTCGTCTGACGGTATTCCCTGTTTGCGCATTTCTGCAAGTTGGGCATTTATCTGATATCGTCCGATTAAAGAGGCAATCGCATAAGAGAGAGTGTAGGCAAGAACCAACCCGGCCAATGACAGGAAAGAGACGACCAAACATTTTCCGAGAACAGTATTTTTGAATTTGCATTTCAGCAAATAAACGGCAACCCCGATAAAAACGCCAAATAAGAGTAAAATGACAGCGCCTATTCCCGGCAGAAACAATGGCAGATTCATATATTGCCTCCGGGCAGTTTGCTCAAGATACTGATGGCTTCCTTGTCAAACATCGAAAACGCAAACCATTTTTTGCCTAAATCTTTTAATGAGGCGCCAAAGTGGTAGACGGTTTTATCGTCTATGATTAAAAACCGGTCGTGCGAGTTATTGAACTCTTTTACTTCAACTGGCTGATACTGTTCGTTGAATTTTTTAATATCCAGGGCCAGTTGTTTGGAAACGGCTTTAGTGAAGATGGTTACTTTAACATTTGTATTTCTTTTGCCGAGATGGGTTAAAACAGTGTCATCAATGTAGTTGTCTATAATAATGATTGATTTTGCGGCGGTTCTGAACAGATCGGAAACGAACTGATAGGCGTCAAAAACCTGACCGTCAAAAAATATGCCCTGCCTGGGCTGAATTTCTCTGCTTTCAATAGCCGTCAGCACCTTATCCAGCTTTTGGTCGGTTTCGAGCTGTTTTAACTCAAGAGTTCCCAGCCGTTGGAAGACTTGCGCATTTGACAGCATGAATCTTCGCATCGCGACAAAAGCGCTCATGATCTGAACACTCACTTTAACCGCAGTTTCGCTGCGGAGCACGGCGGACAGCATGGCTACGCCCTGCTCGGTGAAAGCAAAAGGAAGATACTTGCGATGTTTTCCGCGCTTACTTTCTAAGGTCACAAATTGTGACCTTAAAGAATAATCGTTGCTTAAAGGCGCAATTTGCAACCTTAAAACATCCAGCTCAAGACTAGTCAATTGAAACATAAATTCAATCGGGAACCGGTCAATATTTCTTTTTACCGCCTGATTTAAGACTTTGGTTTCAACTCCGTAAAATTCAGCAATATCATTGTCCAGCATAACCTGAATACCACGGATTGTGTAAATTCGGTTTTGAATATCTTCCGTTTTAATGATATCGAACTCACTCATGCAGACTTCTCCAATTCAACTTCTTTGAGTTCACAATTTGTGACCTCAAGTTCATACTCCTCACAAACAATACACATTGTTTCTGAAAAAGAAAGGTTTTCATAGAAAGAAGGTATCGCATTTTGCGATACCAATCTCATACTCCTCACAAACAATACACATTGTTTGTGAAAAAGAAAGTTTCCCGGCTGAAAATCGGCAGAAAAATGGCGGGCAGAACAGCACTTGTTTTTTAAGGTCGCAATTTGCGACCTTAAAGAATAGACGCAAATTGTGGCATCGGCGATTCCTGTGGTACCGGCGGCGTCTGAGGCTGTTTATTTTCTTGTCAGGCGAACGCCTGACTTTGGAGTGCGGCGACCCTGCGCCGCTTTGGTTTTGGTTTGATACCAAGAAATTTTGCAGATGCCGGAATACAGAAGTTTTGCAGCAGAGCCAAAGCGGCGCAGGGTCGCCGCAGTCCAAAGATTGCTGCGCAATCATAAAGACGTTTCATCTCCTGAATTCGCAGGTGCTCCATGGATGAATGATTAACGAGCAAAGAATTTGAATATCCAATATCCAACAAGGAATATCCAATATCCAAGGTAAAAAAATCTGCTTCTTTCCTGGCGGTATCTATACTCTTGAATAAAGGTGAAGGTTTATGAAACGGTCTTGCAAATCGAATTATCTGTTATTGTCTTTGCATTTTGTTTTTCATTCATCTGTTGGACATTCCTTCTTGGATATTGGATATTCGCTTTTTTATCCATAAATTCTAGCGAAGATACATATAATCATAGGCCGAAGAACTTTTTGGGTTCGCTGTAGGCCATTTTCACGGCCAGATTTTCGGCGATTTCCTGCGGCATCTGGCCGTCTTCCACCATTTTACCCAGCACTCCGGAAAGAATGCGCCGGAACATCTCGAAACGCGAGCCGTAGGAGAGCAGTTTGCGGGAGTCGGACACCATACCGGCGAAGTTTGACAGCAGATCCACCGAGCCGATGTATTCCATCTGGCGCTTCATGCCGACCGGAGTATCGCACAGCCACCAGGCGGAGCCGAGCCGGACTTTTTCGCCGAAAGCGCGGGAAATTGTCGCCAGCGTCGCCTGATGTCCGGGTTCCAGACAGTACAGCACGACTTTCAGCCGGCCGTCAAAACGGTTCAGAAATTTGATGAGCGCGGGCATGTGATCCTGGAAATGATTGCTGATATCGCCGCCGACATCCGGGCCAAGGCTGCGGAACAGCGTGTCGCGGACATCTCTGACCGCGCCCATGTGCAGCTGGCAGACCCAGCCTTTAGCCGCGTTCATTTCAGCGACTTCATCCAGGAAATAGCTCATGTAAATGCCGGTTTCGGCGCAGGATACGGCATCGCCGTTCACGGCCTTGCGGAATATCGCATCGGCGTCCTCAAAGGTGGCGGCGGCCGATGGCGGCACTTCAATGCCGTGATCGCTGGCGACGCAGCCGCGAGCGGCAAAATAATCATGGGAAAGTTGCAGCGCCGCGATCAGGTCTTTCACCGACTTGATGCTGACGCCGAAACGTTCGCCGACTTTGCCGATATATTCCCGCCAGCCGGGGGCAAATATTTTCATGGCTTTATCCGGACGCCATGTCGGACGGATGAGGGTTTTGCCGGCGGCGCGGTTCACTACGCCGTGTTCTTCCAGCATATCAACCGGGTCGTCGGTCGAACACATGGCTTCAACGCCGATTTGCTGCAGGAGCTGCAGCGGACGTTTGTCGGGACGGGCCAGCACACTGTTCACCTGTTCCCATAGCGCCTTGCCGGTGTCCGGCCCCAGCAGCGTATTGATTCCAAGGTAGCGGCGCAAGTCCAGATGAATCCATTCGTAGACCGGGTTGCCGGCCACATCCGGGAACACCGACGCCATTTTCAGCCATTTTTCCTCCGGCGGCCTGGAGCCGGTCAGATATTCCTCCGCGACGCCGCATTTTCTCATCACCTCCCACACATAATGGTCGGTGGCGGCAAACAACTGCCAGGCATTGGGATAGTTGCAGTTGGCGGCGATTTCCTTGACATTCGCATGGTTGTGCGGGTCAAGAATAGGCAGGGATCTTATTCCCGCGTAAATTTTTATGCCGGCGTCATTGCCGATCAGATAGTTGTCTCCAAGAAAGCTCATTTTAACCTCTCCATTTTTTTCCTACATTTTCAGTTGAACAATACATTTTACTAATCATTAATGAAAAATACAAAAATATCCACGGCTCAAGTCTTCGCAACTGCGAACGCCGGGAGCGTTACGCTATCGTTGGCATAATAATATAATCCTGAAAAATCACTGGCAAAATCCAAAACCGGAAAAATGTTTAAATTTATGCGTAATCCACGGCCGGAAGCTATTCCATAAATGCCGGTTCAACCTCAATTCCGTCTTTGCTTTTCGCATTAAACGGGTATATATTAATTATTTGAAAATTATTCATCTTTTATTAAAAAGGGGTTAGAATGAAAATATATATATTTGCCGACATGGAAGGCATCAGCGGGATCAGCGGCAGTTCTTTTGTGCTTAATGAAGCGGCTAATTACCAGCTGGGCCGGAAATATATGACTCAGGATGTCAATGCCTGCGTCAAAGGCTGTTTCAAAGCCGGAGCAACTGAAGTAATCGTTTGTGACGGTCATTGCACCGGAAGCAATATCATCTGGGATGAGCTTGATCCCAGGGCAGAGTTGATTCAGGGTCACGGCTACCGTAACCGTTTTCCGGACATTGCCGGCTCCGCCGGACTGATCCTGCTGGGCTATCATGCCATGGCCGGAACGTTCGAAGGTCTGCTGGAACATTCCTATTCCTCCCGCGACATCCAGAATATCTGGATCAACGGCAAGAAAACCGGAGAGTTCGGCCTTGACGCTTTGATTGCCGCCGATAAAGGCATCCCCGTAATCATGACCTCCGGCGACGACAAACTCTGTGAAGAAGCCGCAATTTTCCATCCGGAAGTGATCACCTGTCAGGTAAAGAGAGGGCTGGCCTGTCAGTCCGCCAGGATGCTTTCCGCCGCCAAAGCCCATGAACTGATCGAAAAAAAGACGGTTGAAGCAATCAAGAAAATCAAGACCATCAAACCGCCGAAAGTCAAATTCCCGGTTACCGTCAGGATGGAAAAAACTGAACGCGGCACAGTGCCGAACCGTGATAACATAAAGCTGGTTGACGGCAGAACTTATGAATCAGTCGGGCGCTCTTCCGTGGAAGACGCTTATAGAAAACTGTTTTGCTGATATTTGTTTATATGAAGTCAAAAGTTATACTATAAATAAGGAATTTTAAAGATGAAGTTTAATCTGCTGGATCTGCTGCTTCCGCGCGAAACCAAATTTTTCGATTACCTGGATCAGATGAGTGACCTGATTTTAAACAGCAGCAATGCGTTAACCGATCTGGTCGTCCATATTGAAAGCCTGTCCGAAGAGGAAATCAAGAAACGCCTTTACGCGATCAGGGATTACGAGCAGAAGGGCGACAATATCGAGGAAACTATCATCGAAGAACTGGGGCGCACTTTTATCACCCCGCTTGACCGTGAAGACATTCATACCCTGGCCATGAATATGGACCTTTCGCTGGATATTCTGAAAGGGGTTTCCCGGAAAATTGAATTTTACAATATCCGCAAAATGCCGCTGAATATTTGCAAGTTTGCCGAGATTATCGCCGCCAGCGCCAAACTTCAATCCGACCTGGTGCATGAACTCCGGACCAGAAAACAGGTGCGGAAAAAAGTTGATTCGCTGCATCATCTGGAAAAACAGGCGGACGACCTGTTCCACAACTGCATGGCGGATCTGTTCTGCAAGGATGACAACTTCCAGACCATTGAAATGACCAAGCTGAAAGAACTGTACGAGTTGCTGGAGGAAGTGGTTGACAGCATCGATTACATCGGCAAGCTGATCCGCGGCATCAAGATGAAACACGGTTGAGAAACTAACATCCTCTGGAGCAGAAATGATTACCCTTTCGGTATTAGTTGTAGTGGTGGTGGTACTGGCGTTGCTGTTCGATTTTCTGAACGGTTTTCATGACGCCGCAAATTCCATAGCCACGGTCGTGGTTACGCGGACGCTCACCCCGTTTCAGGCTGTGCTGCTGGCGGGGCTGGCAAACTTTGTCGGTTATTTTGCCTTCAGTCATGCGATTGCCAAAATGGTCAGTTCCGGCATTATCAATCTGGAATCAATGCCAAGTCCGGAATCTAAAATGCTGCTCCTGCTGGGCGCTCTGGTCGGCGCTATTTTATGGAATGTAATCACCTGGCTGTACGGGCTGCCGTCTTCAAGCAGCCATGCGCTGGTCGGCGGACTGGTCGGCGCCGGCATCGCGGCCGCCGGGCCGAAAGTAATAATCTTTGGCAGCATAGCTTTTAAAGCCGGTCATTTAAGCGTAACCGGCATTATGCCGATTATTGCTTTTATTGTGATTGCGCCGCTGCTCGGTATGCTTGGCGGCACGATCTTTACCCTGATCGTATTAAATCTTTTCCGGAAACTGCCGTATCATAAATCCAGTAAAGTCTTTAAGTATCTGCAATTGGTTTCCGCGGCGTGGTACAGCATCGGGCACGGCACCAATGACGCCCAGAAGATGATGGGCGTCATTTCGCTGGCGCTGGTTTGCGGCGGCATGGCGTCGTCGATGGAAATTCAGCCGTGGGTCGCGTTTTCATGCTACGCCATGATCGGGCTTGGCACGATGTTCGGCGGCTGGCGGATTGTCAAGACTATGGGCACCGGAATAACCAAAATCCGCGCCACCGAAGGCTTCTGTGCTGAAACTGCCGCCGCGGCAGTGTTGATGGGAACCGCCCACTTCGGAATTCCAGTATCCACCACGCATGTTATCGCCGGTTCAATTCTTGGCGTCGGCACTGCCGAGCGGGCAAAAACCGTGCGCTGGATAACGGCCAGACGGATTATGTGGGCATGGGTCTTAACTATTCCGCTGACTGCAATTTGCTCGGCAATCGCATACTGGATCATCTGTCTGCTGTACAAAGGCAGCATCTAAAGCGCGTCAGCGGCGCAGCGAGTAAATTTTACCGGGGCTTTGCGAAACCTGTTTCTTGATTTCCATTTTCATCAGCGTTCCCAGCAGGAGGCCGGCGGCAATGCCGGTTTCTGACGACAGCGCATCGAAAGATTTGTTTTCCAATGCCAGCGCCCGGATGATCTTCTGTTCTTCTTCGGACATGCCGGATGTATCGGGCATGGGAAGAGTTGCATCGTCTTCGCCGGATTTGTCCATATACTCATGCGGTTGTTCTTTAACTGCGCCGAATCCCGGCAGAAATTCAAAATCCTGCAGAATATCTTCGAAATCCTCGGTCAGTTTCGCTCCTTCCTTGATCAGCTTGTGGCAGCCCCGCGCCTGCGGGTTGTCCACCATGCCGGGAACGGCAAACACCGAGCGTCCCTGCTCCAGCGCGGTCGCGGCGGTTATCAGGGCGCCGCTGTCCACTCCGGCCTCCACCACCAGCACGGCGCGGCTCAGGCCGGACACGATCCGGTTGCGGCGGGGGAAAGACTGGCGGCTGACCGGAAAACGCATCGGATATTCGCTGATCAAAGCGCCGTTATGCTCCACAATGCTTCTGGCCAGCGGCACATGGTCCTGCGGATGCACCCGCGCCAGGCCACCGCCGAGCACCGCGACCGTGACGCCTTTCAAATCAACCGCCACCTGATGCGCCACCGCGTCCACGCCGTATGCCAGGCCGGAAATAATCTTCCAGCCCGCATAAACGGCGGCCCCGGTCAGATGGGCGGCCATTTTTCTGCCGTAGGCGGTCATCCGCCTGGAGCCGACCACCGCCAGCGTGTTGGCGCTGAAATCGGGCAGAGTCCCTCTGACGTAAAGACAGATCGGGGGATCATAAATTTCTTTGAGTATGGCCGGATATTCGCGGTCCACTACCGTAATAATCTTCGCGCCGCCTTTTTCCGCCATTTCCAGTTCGCCGTGAAGATCGATCTCATTGCGCCAGTTGGCGATTTTCTCCGCCAGTTCCTGCCCGATGCCTCTGACTCCGGCGATGCCGGACGACGACTGCTCAAAAATATTGGCCGGGGTCTCGAAACGGTTCAGCAGCGCCTGCATCCGGGCGGAACCGATACCGGAAACCATATTTAAGATAATGCAGGCTTCGCGGTCATTCACAGCAGCACCTGATGGCTTTGATGATGTCGGCAGGCTCAAACCCGCTTCTGATTTCAACTTTCCCGATCTCCAGCGGAATAATCAGATTTAAGCGGCTGCCCACTTTTTTCTTGTCTTTCAGCATGCCGGCATAAATCTTTTCCGGGTCGCCGCCCGGAGGCAGACTGCGCGGCAGCGCGAGTTTTTTCAACAGATTGCGCTGCCGGACGGCGGCGGCCAGGTCGAGCAATCCGGCCTGGACGGCCAGTTCCGCCGCCATGTTCATGCCGATGGACACCCCTTCGCCGTGAGCGATGGCGAAATTTGAAACCAGTTCAACCGCATGCCCGAAAGTATGTCCGTAATTTAAGATCGCGCGGAGTCCGCCTTCGCGTTCGTCCGCCGCCACCACCTGAGCTTTTAATTCACAGCATCTGGCGATGATTCCGGCGTAAAATTGCAGATCAACCGCATTTAACTTATCCGTGTTCTGTTCGAGTTTCGCAAACAGCGCGGCGTCCATGATTACGCCGTATTTGACGACTTCCGCCAGGCCGCAGCGCACTTCTTTAACCGGCAGCGTATGAAACACTTCCGGATCCACCAGCACCAGTTTGGGCTGCCAGAATGCACCGATCAGGTTCTTGCCTTCGGGCAGATCCGCCCCGGTTTTGCCGCCGACGCTTGAATCCACCGCCGCCAGCAGAGTAGTCGGAATCTGGATAAAGTTAATGCCGCGCATGTAAATCGCCGCCGCAAACCCGGCAATATCGCCGCAGACGCCGCCGCCCAGAGCGACAATCAGCGAAGAACGGTCAAGGCCGCATTTCACGGCGTGACTGCAAATGCTCCCGACGGTTTCCAGCGTCTTGTTTTCTTCGCCCGCCGGAAATGTGAAAGTAAACGCTTCCGCGCCGGCGGCGGCAAGCATTCCGGAAACCTTTTCCGCGTAAATCCGCCCGACGTTGGAATCCGTCAATAACAGGCATTTGCGCCCTTTTACAAACGGTTCCAGATATTCAGCGGCGCTGCCGAGTATTCCCTGTCCGGTGATAATGTCGTAGGAACGCTCTTTCAGTCCGACCGTTATTTTAATGATCTTGTTCAATTAATACTCCATTGGATTGTAATTTATATTCTAAAAAATATTGCCAAAAACCCGATACTGCAAACGGCATTGCTGATTCCGGCAAAATTTTTATCTGTAAAATCTGTCTTCGCGGAGCAATTGTCCGCAGAGGAAGCCGGTTATGACCCGGGCATTACTCAAAATAAACGGTCGACGCTCTTTTCATGGGGAATAAATTCCGCGAACTTCTTGCGCAATTCTTCCAGCTTGGCCAGATAATACGGAATGTTTTCATCGCGCTCCGCGGGAGCGTCGGCCAGCAGGCGGCTGTTATCCACGGCGGCGGCTTTCGCCTTGCTGCCGGTGATGTAAAATGACACCTGGTCGCCGCGCCGGTAATCCCGCCCGGAAGCAATGGCCAGTTCATAGGCCGCGCTGCGGCGGCCTTCTCCGGCCGCGCCTTTTTTCCGGTAGGCGTCAAGTGAATCGCTCAGGGTTTCGGTCTTCGCCAGCATGGTCAGCGGCCAGGCGCGGGTTTCAATCGCGGAACGGAATTCGTCCGTCAGAGCGTTGATTTTTGACGGCTCGTCTTTTAACAGGCAGGTAATCAGTTTTTCCATGAAATCGCGCTGAAACGGTTCAAGGCCGCGCGATTTCAGCGCCGCGCCGGTGATCGAAACTTCGCCGCCCTTTTCCAGCAGCGCGTAATTTTTGCTCTTATAGCAGAACATAGCCGGATAGGTGTCGTCGAGCTCGACTTCAATGCCTGACGGAAGCGCTCCCTGGATTTTCTGCTCCATGGCGGCAGGATCCGTCACATCTGACGGCGGCTGGAAATATATGCCGTCAGTATCCATTTCAATCACATTCGCGCCGGAATCGTTCAGAAAATCCAGCATCAGCGTCAGAATTTCGCGCCCCCTGGCGGCAACCTTTTCCGCCATATCGAAATCGTTAAACGTGCCCTGCCCGAACCCCAGATAGCCGTAAAATGAATTAATCAGCACCTTGAAAGTGGTCTGGAGCGAATTGTAATAATCCTTTTCCGTGCGCGTTGCCGCTTTTTTTTCGGCGTCTTTGGCGGACAGCCGGAATTGGCGGAGATCGCGCAGCAGCCGGGGAAAAACCGCCAGCGCGTCGCGTGACGGACACCATTTTTCCGCCAGAATAATTGACGGATAAAGCGAACGGATATCGCAATGCCACACATTTTTAAAGATGCCGGAGCTGAACGCCCGCGTCAGTCCGCCTGCAAAAGCCCTGGACGGCTCCGCATTGGACAACCCGTAACCGGCGGCCAGATATTCGCCGCAGATCAGCGCGTCAATGCAGGTGGCGTTGCCGCGGACGATGCAGTCCTGATACTTCATCGGGATAAGCTGGGTCTGGAAAAAATAACTCGGCGAAAAAATCTCGCTGACCGCCCGCGCCTCGCGCACGTCGTCCAGCGCATACACCAGCAGCCGCTGACGGTCTTCCGTCCAGGCGCGGCAGATATCCTTTCCGTCAATATAAGTGCGGTCCGGCGCCGCGACGCCGAAGTGCTTCGCCACATACTTCAACCCGTAACTGTCCAGATTGCGGTGGCTGATGTCGTAGAAAATCGTCTGGTGATAGGTGTCGGTGACATGCCTGCCGAATACGTCATAACGGTCATAATTAATCGTCCGCTCGGCGGCATTGAAACGCGAACTGCGTTTGCGCATCTGCTCGCCGCCGCGTCCGATGGCGAGTTTCACCTTGTGCCGTTTGGCGCGCGTTTCAATGTACGGCAGGTCGAACCGGAAAATATTGTGTCCCTCGATCACGTCCGGATCGCGCTCGTTGATAATCTGGACAAACGCCTGGAGCATTTCTTTCTCCGTCATTTCCGCCGCTGAAATCGCCTTTTCCCAGCCGGTATTGTCGGAAAAAGTCATAATGATAATGGAGTCGGCTTCGCGTTCCGGGTTGGGAAATTCAAATCCCGGCGTGGTCAGAGTCTCAATATCGAACTGCAAACGCCGCAGGTCGGCAAAATCCATTCCCCGGAACAGCCGGAACCGCAATGCCATAAGTATCTGCTGAACCGGATCGGAATACACCCGGAACGGCGCATTCGGCGCATTCTGAGCATACCCGGTACTTTTCTTCAGAAACTCCAGCGCCGTCTCGTAGCCCTGAATGTCCGGAAACACCGCCAGATAAGCAAACGCCGCCCCGCCCTTCAAGCTGACCATCTCAAATGCGCCGTTAAGCCCGTTCAGCAGTTCCGGGGTCTTGATGATTATAAACGGCTTAAACGGTATTTCCTCTCTGCGGCAGACCCCGTTTTCGCGAATGAACAGCACCGCCGTATTCCGTTCCCCCGGTTCCACCGCCACCACCCTCTGCAACGCAGATTCAACCAGTTTATCCAGCATCATTTTTTGTTCCCTCGCTTTAACATTCACCGGGAGATTTAACTCAGAAACAACGCTATGTTAGTCGTATTTATTTTTTGTCCTTAACATAGTAAGAAATTAAATTTTCCGCAAGTCATCTTTTATATAGTAACTTGCTCCGAACTTTGTCAGCAATTTTTCGACATCTTTGCGGAATTTGCGCCAATCAACTTCGGCTTCTTCTGTTTTCATATGGTTCAATTTACCAACTTTCCAGAAGTTTACATACGGAGCGGCCTTGCGAATTACTTCGAGCGCCTGCTTGGGGTCGATAACCGGCTCCAGACTAACCCATGTAAAGATTTTTTCCGCATGGGCTGTTTTTAAAATATTGAAACGATCTTCCACGGTTGAAGCATCCGGCTCCCAATCCTGTCGGGATGCGTCATCAACGAAACAAAGTGTAATTCCTAATTGTGCTTTGACGCGCTTCATTAATGGTAAATCTTCTTGAATCAGATCGGCACATCCTTTGGTCAAAATCTGACTTTTTAGTCGATATTTACCGACAATCTCAAGAGCCTGCCGTGTTAATCTCTTTTCGCGTTCCAATGGCTGATACGGGTCACTTAAAAAGCTGAATAAAATGCGGCGAGGATCGCCCACGAGTTTTTCGGCATCCTTTTCCAAAAAGGGAATAACATTTTTCCGCAACTCAACTTGTGAATGCCATTTTTCAGCGGTAGAATGCATACATGCAGGCGCAAAACAATAGCGGCAGCCATGAGTACAGCCTAAGTACAGGTTACAAGCCAATTCGGAATATTCTCTGGCTCTACCTTTCGGTTCATATACTACATTCATTGTTTACCTTCTTCGCCGTTATAGATGATGGGTTCATCGCCATTTTTTTTCCAAGCGTCATATGAAATATGAAAACACTGATTCGGTAACTTTCCATCCTTGCACATATTTTTCAATGCGTCACGCGCATGACTTGCTAAAACTCCATGTTGTAATGAGAATATATATACTTGTTTATTATTAACAAGTTCCCTTTGCAATACTTTGGCTTCGAAAGCATGTTCAAATTCAGTTATCTTTGTTGGTTTGTTTAAGAAATCAAACAGTACAGGTTGATTTTCGTCAATCTTATCACCGTCAATATCAAAGTTAGCGTCTCCACCCTTTTCCCATGCGACATGTAAAAATTTATGGATTCCGAAAGGATGACCAGAACCGAAAATCAAGCCATAAACATTTGCACCTTTTTTAATGGAAAAATTGCCCAGGTAATAGTTTTTGTTTACAGGAATCCACTGCTGATACGCATCGCTCAAAATACGATTAACGTTATTTCCAGTCATTCTTTGCCAGTCATCTTTTGAAATTGGGGGGATATATTTTACAATGTCAGGATGTTCTTTTACTCTATTAATTATAGCGGCTGAAATGAAAAATATGAAATCTGTTTTATCGAGATTAATCATGCTCTCGAAAACACGCTGTGTTATCTCGCTGACACCAAACTGATCTAAAAAAAGGAAATTTGCGACCCTGAGTCGACTCATTACAGGCAAGTTGTCGAAAAAAACTTCTGAGAATTCTCTGTTATCCGTTATAACATCAATTTCAGGATTTGCATCTCGAATAACAGCGGCATTGGTTTGTAATGCTTTGTATTTATTTTTATCAAGTTCATTGAGAAACAGTTTAACTTTCATCCCAGCGCGACATACGCCGCCATCTAGCGCAATCCGAATTTCCTGCGATGCAATTATAGGGCTTCCCGGATTGTCTTCGCCGTCATAGCCAGGCCCCGCAAAGAAATCAAATATCTGGATAGTATCTATGTAAGGATTATTTATAAATGTAGGAAGCCAAGCTCGTAAGTATTTGCGATACATTTCCAACTTGCAAAGAGTTCCATCATCAAATGATTTTTCGTGAAAACCCGAATTGCTCATTACTCCTCCTTAATGATTCGGCAAAGGTTTATATATTAGAAAATTACATTTTTAATTTAATACCGTTTCTAATTTCCCACTTAAAAGGCGGGAATCAACAGAAGGATGGGAAACCGGGGTTTTCCCACTGGTTTTTTGTCAGGCGCTCTGGCCTGACTTTGGACTGCGGCGATCCTGCGCCGCTTTGGCTTTCCGCCTTGCTTTTGTATTTCTGCGCGCTGTTTGGATTTTATCCTGAATGTAAAGAACAGGACAGAATTGAGAATGCCGTCCGTAAACGTCGGCCTTAACCGGCTGCCGTAAAAGTTGTTTGAAAATCTAAAACAGTTGTACTGAACGGCTCTCCAATTCCTCGGAGTGCGTGTCCAAAATGATGGAGACAGACATCCGGAATGGCAGGCTATCCCGGTATTCCCAGGCTTCCCGGTACTCCCGGATTACGAAAAAACATTGTGCTGTGCAGTTGTCCAAAATGAAGGGAACCTGTGTCCATAATGTCCGGACTGCCGGTTCCGGTCTTAGCGCTTCGCGAGAAACGCCGCGATGGTTTCGGCCTGTAACTTACGGCCTTCCGGCGTGTAATGAATTGCGTCATCACAGAACAAACCGGGATTTTCCGCCATCCGGGCATAGAGATCAATAACCGGCAGACCGAGATCGCTGGCAATTGCCGCCGCATCTGCATTCCGTTTGATCACTCTGGGATTTCTTGCGTCTTCAAAGCGGGCCAAATCGCCAACGGTGCGGATCGGAGTGCTGTTGCGCCATACCAGCAGCGTTGTTTTTGTCTTTAAATAAATCAATGCCTCGCGCAGGTTTTCCGCATAAACCGCATCGTCAATGTCCCAGCCGTGCAGGCCGTTATTAAAAATGATCGCCGCATAGGAGTTCAGGTTCAGCATGTAATCCAGTTCACGCATATAATCTTTGTCGCTGACGCATTTTGCCGTGGCCAGATAATCTATGCAAAGTTTGTCTTTGACCAGGTCGAATACCAGATCGCCATGTCCGGCGACGATGGAATCTCCGACCATCAGAACCCTGGGTTTTTCCGCGTCCGGGGCGTTATTCCAGCGCAGATTGGTCCATTCAATATACTCTTTCACTGTGGTTTTTTGAGCGGTCATGATTAAAATTCCTTTCATTCATATCTTTTAGGTTTTATTCTGACTCTTATTGAAACTGAAAACACGGAGAAAAGACAAATACCCTTAACCACGAAAAGCACGAAAGTAATACAGCAAATAAAAGAAATATAAATACATGAGTCAGTGAATGAACGCGCCACTGGCCGCGTTCATTCGCTGACTCCGGTTTTTGTTTTTTTTCGTGTCTTGGATTTTTTTCGTGTCTTTCGTGTTTTTCGTGGTTAAAAATGTCTTCCTCTGTGCACTCTGTGTCCTGTGGTTAAGCTGTATTATTTTACCGGAATGACGTTTAAATCGGCTATCCTGATATGATCGTAATTTTCGCAGGCAGTAAGCGCCTTCAGGCAGATGAATCTGACGCTGCGCTGCGGTTCATCAAAATAGATTTTCTGGCAAACAGGATTGTTGACCAGGTTTGAGAACTGCCCTGAAGCAACCGGACGCCCCCAGTCGGAGCCGTTGCCGCTGACATAAAATTCGTAATCGAAGACGTGTCCGCCGCCATGCTGGTTCGGCAGCATGATAAAACCCTGGATGTCGCACGGTTCGCCAAGGTCAAGCTGCACATACTGCGGCATGGTTTCGCCGGGTTTGCTTGACCAGCAGGTATCGCGGCTGCCGTCAAGCAGATTTGCCGCCGGGAATTCCGGGAGACTTTCGGATGAGGCCAGATGAATCTTCTGCGCCTGCTTAGCCAATCCCGGCGTTTCCATCTTTACTGCGGCGACTTCTTTGATTTCCGGGAAAAGGTAAAGCGCGAAATTCGACAGGGTCGGACTGTAGCGGGATTCATGAATAACCAGTTTTACCCTGGAGGCGGTTATCCGGTCAAACCGCCGCATTTCTTTATAGCCGACCGTGAAGCCGGAGGCAAGCGTCTGCCATTTGCCGTCAATCATAGCGTGAACGGAATATTTTTCAATCCGCTGCCCGCTGCGGATATGTTCCTGCAGCATCACGCAATTGAACGTTTTCGGCGCGCCGAGATCAAAATCAATTTCGGCGCTCTCATTCCACGGCGGAGTCTGCCAGAATGAATTTTTACCGCCGTCTAAAATATTCGAGGCGGAAAAGCCTTCGCGTTCAACCGATGCTTGAACCCTGGCGCCGGACGCCAGATTTTCTTTGCAGCCTTCCTGCAGCAGGCGGTTGAATTCCAGCAGGTTTTTTACGTCATTTTCATGAAAACGGCCGCGCTTATCCGGCGGAATATTGAGCAGCAGAACGCCGTTATGACCTATAGAATTGAAATAAATGTCCATCAGTTTCGCCGGAGATTTAACCTCGTCGTCTTCGCTGCGGTGATAGAACCAGCCGGGACGGATCGAAGTATCCACTTCGGAAGGATACCATTTCAGACCGCTGCCGTCGGCCAGGGTGTCGCGTCCGCCGATATTTTCAACCGTGCAGTTTTCGTAATTAAATGCCAGGATGCTCTTATTGACGTTAAGCACGCTCCATTCGGCGGGTCGGGATGTTCCGGCTTCGTTGCCGCACCATCTGACATCAGGCCCGATGTCACTGATCAAAGCTTGCGGCTGGAGCCTGGAAATGAGTTCGTAATAACCGTCCCAGTCGTATTCCTGGCGCTTGCCGTTCGCGCCTTCGCCGCAGGCGCCGTCAAACCACAGGCACTCAATTCGTCCGTAACTGGTCAGCAGTTCGGTCAGCTGGTTTTTAAAATACTGATTATAAACCGGCGAATCGCCGTAGGAAGGTTCATGACGGTCCCACGGGGACAGGTAAACGCCGAATTTGATATTCAGCTCGCGGCAGGCATCGGAAAGCTCTTTCACCACATCGCCTCTGCCGTTTTTCCAAGGCGAATTTTTAACGCTGTGTTCAGTGTATTTGCTGGGCCATAGGCAGAATCCGTCATGATGCTTGCAGGTCAGGATTATCATTTTGAACCCGGCGGCTTTGCATACTTCCGCCCACTGACGCGGCGAACAGTCAGAGGGATTGAAAACAGACGGGGATTCGGAGCCGTCTCCCCATTCCTTATCAGTAAAGGCATTGACCGTATAGTGAACAAACGCAGTCAGCTCCATTTCCTGCCAGGCCAGTTGTTTTGCAGACGGCACAATATGGGCGGCTTTGTATATCAGAGATTTATCCATCGTCATTATATTATTCCTGTAATTATTGCAAATTAAATGTATAATATAATCATGTTTTAAAAAATTTCTGCCGCAAAGACTGTTCTTTTTTTATCTATTATAAATATTTGATGATTTCTGCGCACCGGTAAAACCACGCCGGTTCAGGGGAAAAATCCATGATTCTTTTTCCGGCAGTTCCCTGCTGATTTAACAATCTCTGCTTTTAATTCCGTATTTTTGTGATATTATAATCAGTTCATTATATTATGCAACTGAATATTTTAACTATAAAACAGCACTGGTTTTGAGATATGGAAGAAATTAAACTTGAAGATCTGTTTGTTGCGGCCGCTGAAGACAACTCCGCGACTCTGCTTGAAACTCTGGTTAAAAAACTGGAAAAAGAGAATATCAATGAAGGGGACATTTCCGGGAATATTCAATTTCTGCTGGAAAGCTGGGGCGATGATGTTTCCGGAGCCAGAGCGGCCTGCTGCCTGGCGCTGGCCGAAATGGGTTACACCGATACGCCGGTATTCCGCCAGGCGCTTGGCAATGCCATCAAAGTTCTTTTGCCGCCGTTCCTCAACAAAACCGGTTTTGTGCGGGCGCTCGGACTCCGGGAGAACAGCATCACACCGCAGGCCATCGCATGCCGCTACCGGAATATGATTAAACTGAAAAACGGCATAATCGTATTTCTGCCCAATTCATCGCGCTGGGGTACTGTGACCAATATTGACGGCTTTTCCGGCTCAGTTGCCATCACCGCTCTTTCAGGCGGCGGTTCTTACGCTATGCCGCTGCCGATCGTCCTGTCGGAAGTGAAAATGTTTGCTTCCGGCGCCGATACTTTAAAGCTGTCCGGGTTTGACCGCAGAAGTAATTTTTCCGCAACGGAATATCGTGAACTTGCCGCTAAAAAAGCTATAAATCCGCTCACGGATGAAGAGTTAAAAATCATCGCCCACAATTCCCTGGTTCCCGGAGTTATGGCCGGCAATGATTTTGAAGTATGGTGGTGCCGCGGCAGCGGCGCCGTCGTCAGCGGCGGCAAGCGCAGACCGTCCGGCGGCAGAAGTATTCAGGAAATGCACATTCTGCTGGCGGAAGATACATCTTCCGGACTTTTTGAAGAAGAGGACATTGCCGGATTTGCCTCGTTCTTCGCTAAACTTAAATCTGAAGCCGCCCAGCGCGAAAGCGTGATGCTGGCGGAATCGATTGCCGTGATTGTACCGAGAGTTTCTGAAGAAGGACTGCTGCGCATTGTAGAGCCGCTCAAGGGCAAGGCTCCGTTCTGGCCGCTGACGCTGGATAATCTTAATATCATGTCCCTCAACATGTGGGGCGATGTTCCGGTCAAACACATGGAAAACCTGAGCAAGGCAACCAGACTGCTGTTTCCTCCGGAGTATCTGGCGCAATATGCGCTGCGGCTGCCATTGCGCTGTCTGAATGTCTTTTGCGCAATTACCGACGATCATCTGCTTACTGAGGCGGTCAAAAGAACCCGGACATGCAGCTGCGATATTCTGCTCTGGATCTGGAAAAACCGCAAAACCCATTCCGATGAACTGAACGAGGAAGTCAATTTTATCAATACGGTACTGGCGCTGAGCGTTGAAGACCTGCCTAAAAACTGGACCAGTTCACAGCGTGAACTCAGAAAACACCTGCTCGATAAGCCGGAATTCCAGAAGACATTGATTGAAAATGCCTGCAATGACGTCGGCGTCATCACTTCCGCGCTGCAGAAAGCCTGCTTCTTTATGCCCGGCGAACAGCAGAGCCTGCTGGTGAAGCTGGCGCGCCATTCAAAAGAGATCAGGGATCATCTGGAAAACGGCGCCGGCCACAAGCTGCTGGCGGCGGAAAAACGCGAGACACATCAGCCGGTACAGCATTCCGGCCCGACCATCACCTCCGTCCGCTCCCACAGCCAGATGCTGAAGGAACTCCATGATATCATCAATGTCCATATGCCCGAAAACCGCGAGTCACTCAAAACCGCCCGCGCGCATGGCGATTTCCGTGAAAATGCGGAGTTCGACGCGGCAAAAGAGCGGCGCAATTTCCTGAGCCGCCGCCGGTCGGAAATCGAAAGGGATATTCTCAATACCCAGCCGGTTGATTTCAAAAATGTTTCGCAGGACGGCAGCGTAATTATCGGTTCAACGGTAAAGGTTAAGCTGGAATCCGGCAGCGATGAAGTCTTCTATCTGGTAGGGGCATGGGACGGCAATCCGGAGAAAAACTGGATCTCGTACAAAACCCGCCTTGGTGAAGCGCTGCTGGGCAGAACTCCGGAAGAGACAATTGTTCTGCCGGACGGTTCAAGCTGTGTTATAAAAGAAATCGCAGCATTGCCGGAAGATATAGCAAAATACCTTGCCGAAGGGTAATCTATGATTTTTTCCCCTGAGAAGAAAAAACGGACGAAATTTTCACACCGTATTCCATCCTGGGAAAAAGTGTCCGGTTATTCCGGACGAAATCTTGTACATAACGGCAAATATCTGGAAGTTGTAAAATATTCCATCCCGGCCCCGGATACCGCGCTGACCGGGAAGAAGATCGTCTTTTTCTCCGATCTGCACTGGACTGGCGGCACAAATCGTGAAAAGCACATTCTCCGCGAAGCTGCAGCATTTATCACCACCTTCCAGCCGGATATAATTATTTCAGGCGGCGACCTGATATCCTATACATCGCGCATCAAATCCGGCATTGATGTCCTGAAGTCATTGCCGGCGGCGGAAACCAGACTTGCCGTAACCGGCAACTGGGAAAGATATAAGAAATGGATTCCGGCTTTGCGCTGGAAAGAGTATTATGCCGAAGGCGGCTATAATCTGCTGATTAACCAGATGTATTCCGCCGGTCCGTTTTGTTTTTACGGAATTGATGATATCAAATCCGGCAACCCGGAGATGAATGCTGATTTCAGCGGCAAATACAATACGCTGCTGGCCCACAGTCCGGATACGGCGGTATTTGCCGGTCGCGGCGACGTGCTGAAAAAAATCAACCTTATTTTATGCGGCCATACTCACGCCGGACAGATACGTCTGCCGGTTATCGGCGCACTGGCAACGTCGTCCAGATACCGCCGAAAATTTGACTATGGTCTGTTTACTCACAGCAAGACCGGAACCCGCATGATTGTTTCTTCCGGAATTGGAATGTCCTGCGTGCCTTTCCGTCTTTTCTGCCGTCCGGAAATTGTTTTTATCGAGTTCGTTAATGCAATTTAATTGCATCTTTATTGCAAAAAACGTTTGTTAATTTTATTGAAAGCGTTAAATTAAATTGATTTAATTTATTTTACTAAGTTTTTTGCAGGAGGATTTAATATCATGGGACATGAACAGAGATTGGCGGATTTGAGAAGATATTTCAAAGCCAGCAATAAACGCTATTCTGTTGAACGGGAACACCTTTTAGACATTATCGCCGAAATGGACGGACAGTTTTCGATTGTGGATCTTTTCAAAAAAGCCCGCAATAAGGGGTTCATTCACGCGGCTTCAACGCTTTATCGCAACATCTTCGCATTTATTGACGCCGGATTTATTAATGAAATCAAACTTTGCGGCGGCAAGACCGTGTTTGAAAGCAATCTGAAAGGCGATAATAATTTTCTGCTTTGCGTAGGTTGCGGCAATCTGGTAAAAGTTAAATCTGTTTCGCTGGACAACATTCAGAAGAAGCTTTGCAAGGAATACGATTTTGAGCCGCTGAATTATATTTACCAAATCAAAGGCTATTGCTCTGAATGTCAGGGAAAGCTCTGATTTTTAGCTTAAAAACTGCCGGAATCTGACCGGCAGTTTTTTAAAACAGATTATTTCATTGTTACAGCTTCCACCGGACAGATTTCCACGCACGCGCCGCAATCAACGCAACTGTCGTTTACGCAGGCTTTGCCGTCAATCATTTCGATAGCCTCGACCGGGCACTCTCCAACACAGGCTTCACAGCCGATACATAATTCTTTGTCTACTACAGCAGGCATTTTTAACCTCCTCAAGTTAATGGATTACTTTCACCCTCTGCCTGTAATTATATATCATTTGTTACAAAAATGCAAATAAAAATATAAATCTTAAATCTTCTTTACGCTCTCGCCTTCATGCAGTATCGGGGTAAATTTCCGGTCGGCCGGCTGAGCGGCGCCGTTAATGCGCTCAAGCATAATTTCCGCCGCCGCAATGCCCAGTTCTTTTTTATACTGCTCAACAGTCGCCGGACGCGGCGAGAGCAGGCTGGTGAAATTCATATTGTCGTAACCGATAACTGAAATATTTTCCGGGATCTTTATTCCCCTGGCGGCCGCTTCATTATACAGTTCCAGAACTTGATAATCGCTGAAGCAGAATACCGCGGTAAATCTGCCGGCTTGCAGCAGGAAATCAGCAACAGTGGGAAATACCGCAGGCTCGATCTTATTTTCTAGCATCACGTCGAAAAAAGCGCGCGAACGGTTGAAACCAAGACCGCCCAGAAACGCTATTTTACGATGTCCGCGGCTGATCAGAAATTCAGACGCCATCCTGCCGCCGGCATAGTTATCATTATACGCGGCTGACAAATCTTCAATGCGGGTGTTTATCGTCACCACCGGCATTGTTATATCCAGTTCGCGCAGGTAGGCAAAATTATTTGCCGCTCCGCTTACAGGCGCGATAATCAGGCCGTCAACTCCTTTAGTGCGCATGAACCGGATAGATTCCAGTTCCCGCTCCGGCGAGGAGTGGGAAACGGAAAGCAGCATATGATAGTTTTTTGCGGCAAACGCCTCCTCAATGCCGGCAAGAATATTCAGCCAGAATGATGTCTCAATTCCGCCGTAAATCAGCGTTCCGATCAGCATTGTCTGACTGGACGCGATTGCGCGGGCATGAAAATTCGGCACAAAATTGCTGTCCTGCATGGCCTGTTCAATCCGTGCGCAGGTGGCGTCCGCCAGATTGTATTTTTTGGCCTTGCCGTTTAAAAACATGGAGGCGGCTGTCAACGACACTCCCGCCTTTGCCGCAATATCTTTTAGGGTCAGTCTTTTTTTATTTTCCATCACATTCCTGCATTTTTTTCATTTGCCGGATACACATCAGCAGCGACCTCGGCACATGAAAGAACGTCTTCCATTTGCCGCCTTTCAGCAGATGCGTCGGTTCGCCGCGCCGGTTCAGATACGCATACCACTCGCCGTACTGCTCATCCCGGAAATGGCTCCATGACCACTGGTCTATTTCTTCAAACATCGTCATATACTCTGTTCTGCCGCTGAGCCGGTATGCAAACAGCGCCGCGATTGCCGCTTCATTGTGCGGCCACCACAGTTTCATATCCCATTGCAGCTCGACATGCGGTTTACCCAGCACGTCCATGAAATAATATATCCCGCCGTTAACCGGGTCAAGCCCGAATTTGTATAAACCGGAAATTGCTTTGCAGGCTTTTTCAATCATTGCCGCGTCTTTCCGGCTTTCGGCGTATTGCAGGACAAACCACATTGATTCCAGGCCGTGTCCGGGATTAATCATTCTGCCGTCGCATGAACTCAGATCGAAAGTTCCATCGGGATTGACATTTTCAAAAATAACCTGATACTCCTCGTTCCAGAATTTTTCCAGCACGGTATCCACCGCCAGTTGAGTATCATTGTCATAGGCGTCAGTTCCCAGATATTCCTTCATCACGCAACCGAGATTCGCCAGAATCATGTAACTGGCCAGCGCCAGCCGCTTCGGCTTGCCGGGCAGTCCTTTTTCCCAGCGCCCTTTCGGATTGGAAAGCCTGGAAATGTAGGTATGCATTGCCGAATCCGCCTCCAGCCGGTATTTTTCCTCGCCGGTGGCTTTGTGCATCGCGGCAGCCCCCATCGCGGCAAAACAGTCGGAAAAAATGCTGTACGGCGCCATTGACGGCTCCCCGCGGCGGTTCAGTGCGAAATAATAGCTGCCGTCCTCCGACTTGCCGTGCTTCGTCAGGAAATCATAGCCCTGCCGGGCGATATCCAGCCAGTTATCTTTCCGGTATTCAGTCATATAGAGCGTGGCAAACATATAAACGATGCGCCATTGCATCCACATATATTTTTCCGTGTCATACACGGAACCGTCCCGGTCGAGCGATGTAAAATAGCCGCCGAATTCCCGGTCAACACAATTCTTCTCCCAGAATGGCGCCACCGATTCCAGCAATTCCCTCTCATAACGGACAATCGTATCTTTCAGATTAATCATATCCAAGTCCTTATATTTAATTTTTACTAAATCGCTTTAGTAAAAATACCGCAAAACCCTTTATTGTCAATAATTAATTCACAAAAAGGTAAAACTGCTTTCAAAAAGAGTCCGCCAAAAGGTTATTTTTTCGCCGGTTTTTTCTCTTTTGAACCTGCGAGAGCATCCCATTCTTTGAATAATTCGTTTATCTGCGCCGGATTTCTGGCGGATTTCATTCTGGGCATGACGAAGCTGTCCATGGCCAGGCGGCTTAATCCGCTGAGTATCCGGACATGCTGCGCATTCTGGTCGGACGGACTGAGAATCAGGAATTCGAAAGAAGAAATAATTACAAAAGCAGTCAGAATTCTGACTTCTTTCGGTTGGGCTTGTCCGATTATGAATGGTTGCGGGCAAAGCCCCTCGTTAAACTAACTTTCAGCCCTGAACTGCATAGAAGCCCGCGTTAAAAAAATCACCGCAGGGTTTTCCGGTAAAGCAGAAAACCTCTGTCCAGTCTGGATGATCTCTTAAAAATACTTTTTCAGTAACACGGTCAATGAGGTTTTCGTAAAAGGCTTGGCGATATAATCATTGCACCCTGCCGCGATCGCTTTTTTCCGGTCGGCTGCAAGCGCATTAGCGGTTTGCGCTATAATGACCACGTCTTTATTGAACTGCCGGATTTGTCCGGTGGCTTCGTAACCATCCATTTCGGGCATTGCAATATCCATCAGTACCAAGTCTATATCAGGGTTATCGCGGCAGGCTTCAACCGCTTCTGCGCCAGTTCTTGCTTTCAATACTTCTTTGCCAAAATTCTCAACCTCCAGCGTAATCAGCATTTCTGAATTTTCGTCGTCTTCTACAATTAATATTTTCATATTTCCGGGTTGATTCTTTTTCCTGGGTTCCGATTCAGGATTGCAGGGAATGGTGAAATAGAATACTGAACCTTTGCCTGCTTTGCTTTCCACCCGGATTCTACCGCCCTGCTTTTCCACAAATTCTTTGCATAGCAATAAACCAAGTCCGGTGCCGGGTTCGCCTTCTGTACCTTTTCTTTTTGTCCGGACATCGGCCCGGAATAAATTGTCCACCATTTCACTGTTCATGCCAATACCGGAATCTTTAATGGACATTTCTACGTTATTGTCACCGGCATATTTCGCCGACAGATTTATGGCCCCGCCTTTGGCGGTGAATTTAATCGCATTTGAAACAAGGTTACGGATTATGGATTGAAGCATGTTGCTGTCAGCCAGAACCTTCATGTCATCCGGAATATGGCTGGTTATTTCAATTCCCTTGTTCCTGGCCGGTTCCTGCACCATTGCCACGCTTTCACTTACGGTTGGAAGTAAATGAACCGCCTTCGGATTAAAAGGCATTGATCCCTGCTGCATTATTGCCCATTGCAGCAGACTTCCGACAAGACGGTAAAGATTGGCGGCGGAGTCTCTCATGCCCACTGCAATCTCATGCATTTCGTCCTTTTTCAACCGTGGAAACTCTTCTGCCATTTCTTTTGTCAGCCCAAGAAAACTTTGGAAAGGGCTGCGCAGGTCATGGGCAATAATGGAAAAGAACTTGTCTTTTTCCGCATTGGCTTTTTGAAGTTCCTCGCTTCGGAGTTTTATTTTATCCTCTGCCTGTTTGAGCGCGGTAATGTCGCGGAAATACCAGCACCGCCCGTAGTACTGATCGTCGGATCCGTACAGCGGGGATGAATAACGGTCGAGTATTCTTCCGTCCTTGAGGACAAGCTCTTCGCGACTGATCTCCCGCCGGTGTTCATAGAGGTATTGTACGCGCCGCAGAAATTGCGGTGGATCTGCCATCTGTTCCGTCACTAACTGTAAAACAGGCTCGTCGATTTTGTTTTCTATCAATTCATGCGGGATGTTCATTATTTCGACAAAATGGTGGTTATACCATCTGATCTTGTTGTTCTCGTCTACCACGAGAATGCCGTCGAGCGATGCCTCCTGCTGTATCGACAGGAGAATATTGCTGAAGATGATCTTTTCTTCTGCCTGCTTGCGCTCGGTTATGTCAGAATGGGTGCCGAGCACCAGTAGCGGCTTACCATCAGCGGTGCGGGTGACAATGCGGCCGCGGTCATGAACCCAGACACAGTGGCCGTCCTTGTGCTTCATCCGGCATTCACACTCATAGTAGGGCAGTTCCCCGGCAAAGTGCAGTTCCAACTGCTTCCCGGATTGCTTCAGGCCATCCGGGAAAGCAAACTTTTCCCAGGTTTTGATGCTGACCGGCTCCAGCTCGCTGAGAGTATAGCCGATTATCTGTGCCCATCTCTCGTTGAAGACCGTTTCCCCGGTCTGGACGTTCCATTCCCAGGTGCCGACATTGGTAGCCTCGATGATGTTCTCCAGCCGCTGCCTGTTTGTCTCCTGTGTTGCCTCAGCCCGCTTGCGGTCGGTTATGTCGCTCAGCACGACATGGTATTCAGGATTGCCATTGACGTCCTGTGATGAAGTAGTCCTCAGGATCGCCCAGAATGCCGTCCCGTCCTCCTTTAACATCCGCAGTTCGAGTGCCTGTGGTCCTCCATTATCAAATAGTTGTTTACGATGCAGATAGTAGATGTCCTGATCTTCTTTGAAAATGAATTGGCTGACTGGCTGTTTGTCCAGTTCAGCGCGGTTCCTGCCCAGCAGTGTGGCGGTGGTCAGGTTGGCTTCCAGGATCAGCCCCTGCTCGCTGATGGTTAAATAACCCACCGTCGCCAGGTTGTAGAAGTCGAAATAGCGTTCCCGCTCAGCATCCAGTCTCACCTGGCTCCGGCGTAACTCATCGTTCTGCATCTCAAGTTCAATCTGGTGCACGTGCAGTTCCTGGATAATCTTTTGTGTGTTCGGAGAGATTGATTTCGGCAACGCGCGAGTTTCCATCCGGGCAATCTCTTCTGACGCTTTACGCAGTCCGGCGGCATATTCAAGCCGGTTATTATCCTTGCTGTTCATTGTAAACTCTCCCCGTAAAAACTTCTTAGCTAAAGTTTTCCTGTTTTTTTGAATCTATCTACCGAACCGGAGCCTGACATTCGACTATGGTTCGCCGTTTTACTGCCGCCGGGATGGAATTACGAAAAAAAAGTCTATTTTTTTCGGACTGCCTGGGATGGGGCCCCAACGGACTAAATTCCCCGACCTCAGTGCAAAATGCGTTTATTTGCTTTATTAGCAACCTCCTGCGCCGCTGGCGCTGTTTTTTCTCATTTTTGACCAAAAATCCTTTTTCATGCTGTTAAAAACCATTTGGCGATGTCAAATTCATCGCTGCAAATACTTGTATTGCAAGTACTTATGACTTTATTCACGCATGGCGCTTGTGCTATATTCTCTTCATGTTCATTTAACCTTGAAAGGAGTCG
>JBAWXM010000022.1:0-29202 GCA_037144075.1 Lentisphaerota bacterium
CACGAAATATTTACCGATCCGGATACGGCATTCTTTAACTTGCTGCTTGATGAAATTCGCGATATCATTGAGAAAGAAGGCTGGAATTACAAATATTTCGCCACGGCTCAGAACTCGGTGTATGATCGTGCCTTCTATAATTTCGAGTCTTCCGTGAAAAATGGAGAAATACAAGCCATTATCGAATTCTGCTCGAATGATTTAATCCAGTCAGTAATCAAAACATCTTCAATTCCGTATTCAACCACGGACGCGACGATAGACTATTATGATTTCACCATGCAGGGGCTGCGTTATCTGCTTAAGCAGGGCTATAAAAGTATCGGCTTGATAAACAGGCTTGATACAGACTCGGAAGACAAAATCAAGAATGCTATAGCGGACATATATTCGGAATTCCCGCTGAAAGATGGCGCGATACAGGTTTTTAACTGTGGCACATTCCAAAGAGAAGGGTATGATATTGCAAAAAAATTATTGACCGGCAAAAAGAAGCCGGAAGCCCTGCTGGTCGGCTACGACTGCGTATTCCGCGGAGTGCTTTATGCGATTCTTGAGACTGGCAACAGGATTCCCGAAGATATCGCGGTTCTTACCCATTCCAATAATGGAATAGAGATATTCTCGCATATCCCCATTACCCGGCTGGAAGTTAATCCCGCGGATTTCGCCAGGCAGACTTTTGAAGAAATAATATCAAAGATTACCGGGAAGAAGTTTTCAGTTAAACATTTCAAGCCTGTGCTTATCCCCGGTAAATCGTGCGGAGAGAAATAATCAGGGAAAACTATGGAAATTAAAAGCATGAATTGTACAGTTGACCATGATGGAATAAGGATTGAGTCTGGAACTTTAAGCCGCCGGATATCATTCCGCCACGTTTTGCGCGGACTGGTCTACCATCGTCCGGAAAAAAGGATGGTCTCTGTAGCCGGCTTCGAAGCCGGCCAAAGTGTTCTCGCCGGAAATCGTTTAAAAATCAACTTCTGCCAGCATCAGTACGGTCTGCTGGTTCCGATGGAGTTCTCCTGGAACGACCAGGAATTAAAAGTCCGGATTGAAGCCGGTCTGATTGTGGAAAGCAAGGGATCGGTGTACCGGCTGATGGAATTGAGCCTGCTGCCTGAACTGATGTCTGCTGTTGCTGACGACTCCGGCAGTTATCTTATTCCTGTCGGTTCAGGCGCTCTGGTAAAATGGGACAATAAAGAGTCGATGCGCAACCGCGACCGTATTTATATGGATCAGGCGGAGTGGGAAAAATTCGGGTTGATTAACTGCTTCGCTTCGCTGCACGATACCGGCAGTATTCTTGGCATTGTCAGTTCCGGTGAATTTCTGGCCTGGGTGGATACTGAATTGAATCAACAGGGGGCGCACCGGATTTACGTCACTTTCGGCATTCGTCACGACTTCGGCGAAGTGCTGCCGCAGGACCCCAAGGAGCTGCTGATCAAATTATTGCCGGAATGTCATAAATATACTGAACTGGCATTGGTCTATCAGTCATACCTGATGGAAACTTACGGACTGGTTCCGCTGCGGGAACGTCTGGCGCGGAATCCGGTACTGGCTTATGCCGCCGCCGCCATGCGCATCAAGATTTTCATGGGGCAGAAGATGCCGTATGTCCCGGATGGATCTTCGCCGCTGAATATCTGCACCACATTCGCTGAAGCCGAACAAATCGTGCAGGCGATCAAGGATGCCGGAATCGAAAAAGCTGTCATTACTATAGTCGGCTGGAATCTGGAAGGTCACGACGGTTCCTATCCGGCGCGTTTCCCGGTGGAGCCTGCATTCGGCGGCGAGGAAGGTCTTAAGAAACTGATTGCCAGAACGACCGCGCTGGGCTACCAGATTGTCCCTCATGACAACGTCACGGATATTTATCTGAGCAGTCCCTCTTTTGATTATGAATATGTTTCCCGCGATGAGCACGGGGAAGCCCAGGCTGCCGGAATGTGGGCAGGCGGACTTTCCTATAAAGTCTGTCCGGCAGTGGCGATGAACCGTCATGCCGGCGATTTTGCCAGGATCAAAGAGCTGGGATTTCACGGTGCCTACTATCTGGACGCCCAGGCTACCGGACTGTTCCGCTGTACCGATCCGCGCCATCCGGCCGACGAAAAACAGTTCGCCATGTCGCTCTGCCGCATTTTGCAATATCCGCGCGAAATTTATGGTGCGGTCTCCAGTGAGCTTGCTCCAGTCTACAACCTGCCGTTTATTGACGAAGTCGCCAGGATTCATGGCGCGGATGCCGGTTTTATGGAACATCTGCCGGAGAACAGCCGTAAAATCATCAGCCGGACAGTACCGTTCTACCATATCGCCGTCCACGGCCTGCTGCTCTACCAGGCCGGCTGGGTTCACTGCTACAGTAAAAAAGGCGGGGTGTGGAATGGTTTGCTGGAGGAACTGGCCACCGGGGCCAGGCCGTCTATGGAAGTATCGTTCAGGGAACTCGCCAATGGTGGCGAATACAGTAATTCGCTCCGTGATATTGCCGAACCGTACCGCATCAGCCAGTTACTGCAGGATACTTATGCGGGACTAATTTCAGATTATCATGAGTTCAACCCGGAAGCCTGCCGGGTCACTTATGACAGCGGGCATATTGTTGAAGTGAACCGCGGCTCAGTAGCAGCAGGAAATATACCTCCGCTGAGCACAACGATCAGTTTTCAGGGCAAAACTGTCTATTCCAGTCACAATCCTGAACTTGCAGCTATTGAGCCTGTTGATCAGTCTCCAAGTAAAAATTATCCATATAAAACACCAAAGAAAGGAATCAGGAAAATGAAGATGACACCGTTGAATCGTATCAGAATTTTCACACTCATCGAACTCCTCGTGGTGATCGCGATCATCGCGATTCTCGCTGCGATGCTGCTGCCGGCCCTGAATAAGGCCAGGAATAAATCGAAAGAATCCAGTTGTATCAATAAGAAGAAACAATTGATGATGGTGACATTGAGCTATACACAGGATTACAGCGATTATATCCTTGGCCCGATTCAGCCCGGCGGTATTCTGCCTGTTTTTGATGTGCTGGAAAATTATAAATATATTGCCAAAAAAGCAAAATTCTGGAGTTGTCCCGCCGCCGGCACGGAACCGGTATCCAACGGCAGCACTACCAACTGTCCGACTGTCGGCGCAAATTATAATTACTATAAACAGTTCGGGACTGTCGTTAATTTCAAAATCAACCGGATGCGCTATCTCAGCGAACGGGCGATGTGGAGCTGCACCAGGGGTACATGCAGCTGGGGCGGCTCTGACGGCGGCTTCGGCTGGGCGAGCATTGCCGAAATGGGCTTCCGCCATCAAGACGGCAAGGGCGTTGTTGTATCCTATCTGGACGGACATGCCGAGTCGCTGCGTTACGTTGATGTACAGAAGAAACCGCAGCGTTTCATGCTGCCGTGGCAGAATTAAACTAAGAAAAGAAATATGCAAATGAATGTTTCGATTGATTGGCGTTTTTCCCCTTCAGGAAGAATCTTCACTGCTGGATCCCAATGGAGCTACGGGAGAGAGCCGGTATTGCGCAGAATGCCGAATGGCGATTTGTTCTGTCTGATATATTCCGGAGGCGATAGAGAACCAGCTCCAAATAACTTGGTCCTGGGAACTCGCAGCTGTGATGACGGCGCAAACTGGAGCAAGCCGGAAGTGCTTTGGAGTCTGCCTGACCGTGCCGTATGGGGCACGGAGCTTTTTACAGAGACAGAACGTCCGTTTGCCATATTCCAGACCTTTGTTTATGAGACTAATTACTGCGAACTTCGAGCCTTTCTTGCCAGAACCGCAGATTCGGGCAGAACGTGGGATACCCCAGTTTCAATTCCCGGAGTACCGCCGAATTTCTCAGTTCGCCAGGGCAAGGTGCTCTCCGACGGCTCATGGGTGTTTCCAGTGTATTGGTGCGAAGTGGAGAATCAATGGAACCACCGCTTCAAGCTATCCGGGAATGCCTTGAATGACCGGCGCGACTGGAAATTCGTTTCCGGTATAATCCGCTCAACCGACAGCGGGGGGAAATTTTCCCTGCACGGCGCAATCTCAGCCGCCACAAACCTGTGGGAACCAGAAGTGATTGAAGCTGAACCAGGACATCTGATCATGTTAATCCGTCCATGTGGTGAATATTTTATCCGCCGCGCCGATTCTTATGATTACGGCCAGACCTGGTGCAAAGCCATCATCACCGACATTCCAACATCCGGCTCAAAAATTGCAACCTTTAAAATCAACGGCAAGATATTACTTATCAACAATACCGACATTACGCTATGGCAGAGAAAGAACCTTGAGCTCTGGATCAGCAGCGACAATGCGAAAACATGGGATTCGAAAATCACGCTGGCGCACATTCCGGAAGGATGTAATGCCCGGCAAGTCGCATATCCGCACGGCTTCGCCGACGACAAACGGCAGACTCTTTATCTGGCAGTTGACACTGTCAATGAATTTGAACTTTTGAAAATACCTTATTCAGAAATAATATGAACACACAAATCACGCAGTCAACAAGACTTTAATAATCAAAGGAATACGCAAATGAACAGAACATTGTACAAAATGGGAATGACGTTCGGAATGAGTATCATGATGGCGACAGGAATGCAGGCTGCCTTGCTCTATCAGTTCGGCTTCAACGGCGATGACGATGCAGCCCGCCTGACCAGCACCGGACAGCTTAAAGATACGGCTCAGGTCAAGGTTATTGACGGTCAGAAAGTTGAATTTGTCGCGGATGCGCCGGTAAAGGTTAAATTTTCCTGTAAATTCACCGGTTCGCCGGATGCCGGCCGCGCTGCTATGCTGATACTGCCTGGAAGTGCCGGTCAGTTGTCCTGTGCCAAGGCCGGGGATAAGCTGACTGTTGCGCTGTGGGTGAAATGGAATGGAACCGCCAGGGAAGCTTCCGGTCTGGTGTCAAAATCCAGTTCCGCGCAGAATAGCGGCTGGATGTTCCGGATCACGCCGAAGGGAGAGTTGAGCCTTGGATCCTGCGGCGGATACGGCTCTCGCAAATCTGTCGCCACCATCGCCAAAGATCAGTGGACGCATGTGGCCGTGACCTGGGATGTCGGCAATAGTGGCGGTGTTGTGATGTATATCAACGGCATCAATGCCGGTATCGATCAGGGGTATGTCGGCGAAGCCGGTTGCAAGGCTAATGCCGAAACTATCCGGATCGGTACTCAGACACCGGACTTTTATCTTCCGCTTAACGGTGCAGTCTATGATGTCCGTCTCTATGATGAAGTGCTGTCGCCGGAAGCCATTCAGCAACTCGCCAAAGACAATGCTGCAGTTGTAACTAATGAAAATATTCCTGCCGCCGACAAGGAAAAGAAATAGAGAAAGTGTTCAAGATGTCCGCAAAATATCATCTCAAAATTGAACAGGATATTCCGGTTATAGCCGAATGTGACGTGCTGGTTGTCGGAGGCGGCCCCGGCGGGCTCGGAGCCGCCGTCATGGCGGCTCGTTCCGGAGCTAAGACAATTCTGGTCGAGAGGTTCGGTATACTTGGCGGAATGGCCTCAGCCGGGGAAGTCCATCCGTTTATGCCAAATCATTATGATGCAGAAGGATCCGGCAACGCCTGGATATCTGACCATGAAACATGTATGGATCGTCCTGTTTATCTGGAATGGTTAAGAGCTGTGGCAGCTTATTTGCCACCTGTTCTCCGCGGGAAAGCGCTTGCCGATTCAGAAGCCTGCAATATCGCCAGAAACATTGATAAGAACGCCGCATCGCTCGCCGCCGAGGATATTTGCCTGAAAGCCGGAGTAAGACTGCTTTATCATCATACTCTTGTTAAGGCTTCTGTGCTGGACGGCCGGATAGAGTATGCCGTTTTCTCATCCAAGAGCGGATTTGTTGCTGTAAAAGCCCAAACCTGTGTTGACAGCACAGGCGACGGCGATCTGGCGGCGCTTGCAGGCTGCGGTTTTGAAACCGGCGGGCCTGACGGCAACTGTCAGCCCATGACACTCTGCTTCAAGCTCTCAAACATTGATCGCGCGAAGATGCCTGACTATGAGCAGATGCAGGAACTTTACCAAAAGGCAAAGTGCGCCGGCATTCTCGATTGTCCGCGTGAAAACCTCCTTTATATGGAGACGAACGATCCGTCCGTGATACATTTCAACACCACGCGGATAATCGGCAGAAGCGGTATCGATGGCATTGCGCTGTCCGAAGCGGAAATAGAGGGGCGCCGCCAGTTCAGGCAATATCTGGAATGGTTCAGGAGCAGTGTTCCGGGCTTCGGGAATGCTCAAATACACTCTATTGCACAGCATATTGGAGTCCGCGAGACGCGCCGCATAAACGGACTTGCCTGCCTTACCCGTGAGGATTTTACAAACCGCAGTAAGTTCAAGGATGCCATCGCCCGCTGCAATTACCCCATTGATATCCACAGTACGAATGGAGCAGGGACGGAGATGGTCCACATTCCGCATGTCGAATACTATGAAATTCCTTACGGCTGCATAGTCGCAAGGGATGTTTCAAACCTCACAATCGGCAGCCGCTGTATCTCTGTTGACCACGCGGTGCATTCCAGTATGAGGGTGATGCCTCCAGTGTGCAGTATTGGCCAGGCGGCCGGACTCGCCGCTGCTGTTGCGGCAAAAAATGGTGTTGGCCAGTCAACCCTTGACGGTGTGGAGATCAGAGAAAGATTGAAAGCGCAAGGTGCCTGGCTTTAAAATATTAAAAGATAATTCTTCCATTTAGCGGAAAGGAAAAGCAATGAAACGACTGCTCACTTTGTTTCTGCTGGCGACCGGAATGCTGTTACATGCCTCCGCTGAAAATGCCGGGGAACCATCTGGTATCGTTAAAGAAGAGTTTATAATATGGAAACCGGCCGGACAGGTTTTCGCCGGTGAATTAGCCGGAAGTGACGGCTTATTCCGTCTTGTTCCCGGCGATCAGATGACTGTTGTGGCGAAGTTGCGGCGGATATCTGGTTCAAAAAGCGGGGGGGGTATTGCTTCGACGACAGCCTGGGGATTCGGCGTGAAGGAGGACGGCTCTCTATATTTTGAACTTTCCGGCAAGGGAGCGAGGAAAAGCATTCCAGCAGCATCCCCTGCAACTCCCTTGTATATCCCCATGAAGGAACACTGGCCCCCGCTGGAAAATTCTTTGAGCGGACGAGTGCCGGAAGGTATCTGGACTACCGTTGCATGGGCTGTCAACACCAAAGGCGGATGGGGTGATTCATTCTCATTTTACATCAATGGAATAGCCCAGAACACGGATATGGGGTATGCGCCTCTTGATGCAAGTCCTGCCGGGGGAGTGGTGAAATGCGGCGGCGGTTCAGGCCTGGAACTGGCAGAAGTCCGTATATATGGGCGGCGCCTGAACAATGCGGAAATCGAGGAGCTGACGAAGACCGGAAAAATTTCACGCAGGATTTCTGAAACGAAGTACGAGCCTGTCAAAAAACAGATGATTCGTGAAAAAAGCGGGAAACAGATTTTTGCACACAGGATGATAGGATTCGGGCCTTCATTCGGGGGGAGTCCCGACAAAAACAATTTAGTTTCAGGTCCCGCCGGATTTCTTTTTCCTGTGAAAAATCCCAAAGGCACGAACATCGCGGGCTGGTGCAGGGAGGGACACATCGGCGCGCAGCATCCTCCATTCGATAGCCAGATGGAGGAATTCAAATGGGAGATCGGGCAGGCAATAGAGGGCGGAGTAGACGGATTTGTACTGGACATCTGCGGAGGAACCCATGAACTTGGAATTCCAGACAATCTTATCAAGGCCGCAGAGGAACTGGGAGGCAGTTTTCAAATTGGATTATGTCTGGATTTTGCGGCAGGGACAATTGAGTCGAAAGTGGAGACAGTCAGGGAATGGCTGAAAAGACACCGGCAAAACCCTTCGCTTTTCCGGCTCAGAGGAATTCCTGCCTTCGCCACCTATGGAACCGGATATCAATCTGTGGACAAGCTTGAGAAGGATTTTAAGCAGTTGCGGGATGCGGCTGGCGAACCTGTCTATCTGATTGTCGATCTCACCGAATTTCCGAATGCGGATCCGAAGGAATGGGATAAGAAGGCTCGTTCCTATGCCAGGATTGCTGACGGAGTTACTTGTTTCTACAGCCGGCAAAAATACGAGCGGAATGCCGAGGCGCTTGCGGCGCTTGCAAGAGCTGCCCATGAGTCTGGAAAGGACTGGGCCGCCTCTCCATGGCCGAACTATTACTCGCCGGGCAGAAACTTGAACATGGAGAACATCGGAGCCGACAATTCCCGTTATTGGGACCGCATGTGGAAGATTGTACGTGACACCCAGGCCGACTATGTATTGCTGACGACTTGGAACGATATCACCGAGGATACCACAATCATGCCAGGGATAAGACGCCATTTCACATACACCGATCTGCTGGCAAAATATTATGGCCCCTGGTTCAAGACAGGTGTTGAACCAAAACCGGAGAGGGATCATGTATGGGTGTTTTACCGACCGTACCGCACAGACGCAAAGCCTCCGATAGTTGCCGGTCCGCACGCCAGCGGATCTCCCAGCCAGAATATTATCGAAGTTCGTTCTTTTCTTGTGAAACCAGGGAAAATAATACTTGAAGGGATCGGCGAACAGGATGCCCCTGCCGGAATGTCGTCTCTGGAATTTCAGAGCCGTCCAGGTACTGTCAAAGTGTCTCTGGTTCGTCAGGTTCCTGCCTGGTCCGGTCTGTTGACAAAAAATGAGACCGTACTAAGCTTTCAGGCACCGGAATGGATTACTGAACGTCCGTGGCGTCAGGATTTTTCCATCCGGGGATTCAGCAGTGCCGAGAACGAACATTGGAAGAAATGGTTTCCCGGCATTCAACAGAATTATATCAGCGAATATGGCGATGTTGACGGGAATGGCCTGCCAAACTGGTTCGAGAGATATTATTTCGGCCGCTGGAACGGCGTTGATCCCAATGCCGATCCGGACAATGACGGCAAAACCAACATCCAGGAATTCACTGAAGGCACCGACCCGCTTAACCCGCCAGTAGTTTATCCGAAGTCATTCCAGTGGAATCCGGCGAATGATTTCAAGGCGAAAGATGAAACATATCCGGTACTCGATTCCATGGGTGCAAAAGTATGGGAGTATGAATTCATGTCAACGAGCAACCGCTCAGGCCGGTTCCAGGAAGCAGGACTGCTTGTTACGCAGATACCTGCATGGCTGGAGAGAGGGAACTCATGGAGTTACGGAGTTGGCAGAGTTAAGGACGGCTCTCTTTGTTATTTCGGAGCGGAGGATTCAGCATCTTCCACAGTATGGACAAGTCCAGTAACCGGAAACGTGGCAATGAAGATAAGCGTCTCAAAAGAAGATGTTGCGACTCCTGTGACGATAGTACTGGCGCGTGATGGACAAAGCAAGCCATTTTGGGAATGCATGTTTGATCCGAAGGAGAAGGTCAAGGACTTTTTATTGGAGATACCTGTCGCATCCGGCGAGCGTCTGCGCCTGTCGGCGACCGGCAAACCCGGTGATCCAGCATGGCGTGTCCGCATGAACTGGTCTATCACCAAGCAGTAGATTCCGGAAAAAATAATAAATGGCTGCCGGTGAATAAATGATACATAGAAAACCGAACTAAAATATATAAAATATTAAAAGATAATTCTACCATTTAGCTAAAGGAAAAGAAATGAAACGACTGCTCACTTTGTCTCTGCTGGCGGCCGGAATGCTGTTACATGCCGAACCTGAAAAGACTATTTACGCCCACTATATGGGCTGTTTTCCGGCCGGTTACGGCGCGGTGGAAAGCCACCGGCTTGAGATGGCAAAATCGCTCAGGCACGACAGCAAAAATTATCTTGACGCGCTTGGCGGCCGCATTGTCAACTGGCCGCTGACCCCGCCGGGGCAGCTTCTGACGCCTGAGCAGAGCGCGGAACTGGAAATCAAGCGCGCCATGCGCGGCGGCATCGACGGCTTTGCCATTGACGCCTGGGCCGGCGGACAGGGGGCGCAGCGTGTTCTTGACCAGCTTTTTGCCGCCGCCGAGCGGATGAAAGTGCCGTTTAAAATCACGATCTGTCTGGATGCCAGTTGTCTGCCGAAAAACGACAAAGAGCCGGGCAATAATATTCAAGCCTATGCTGATGCAGTTAAATACGTTCTGGACCGGCACGGCAGCAGTCCTAATCTCGCCCGGCGCGACGGCAAGCCGCTGATTGTCGGTTACCATTCCCGCGGGATATACCGCCCGGAAAGCATCAGGAATCTGCCGGAAGGTCCGGAAAAATGGGATCGCATCGCTCAAGCCTACCGCGAAGTTGAAAAACTGGCCGGACAGCCGCTGTTCTTCCACTTCTGTATCGACGCGTTCTTTCACGATGCGCCGCGGCAGAATCCTGAAGCAATCATAAAAGTTGCGGAATGGGCCGGAAAAAACTTTGGCGCGGTCGGCGGTTTTCTGGGTAATGACTGGGCAGGCAAAGCCGGAGAAGTCGCTGCGGCAGTCAAGGCCGGCGGCGCGGAATGGAGCCAGCCGATGTGGTTCCAGTACAATAATAAAGCAGGCGATTTGCTCGTTGAAAACGGGCTGGACATTCTCCGCGGCAACTGGGAAAAAGCCCGGCAGAGTGGCGCTGCGATGTTACAATTCGTCACCTGGAATGACTACGGCGAAGATACTATTCTAGCTCCCGGATACAGCACCGGCTATACTATCCTCGAGATGAACCGTTATTTTGTTGACTGGTGGAAGCATGGCAGGGCTCCGGTACCGCAGGAAGACAAGATACATCTGATATTCCGGCGGTATGCCAATGGAGCAACCAGTTATCCATTCCAAATGCGGCGCAATGCTCCTGGAGTACTGGAAGTGGTTACTCTGCTGAAAGCTCCGGCTGAAGTATCTATTCCTGGTAATAAAGTAAAATATCAGGCCCCGGCCGGACTGTTCTTCAAGCAGTTGCCACTGCAGGCAGGCGAAGTTACTGCAACCCTTTCACGGGATGGCAGCCAGATATTGTCCGTCACCGCGCCGGAATTAATCACCGACAGCCCGTTCCGCGAAGATAATTCAATGGTCTGCTATTCCAGCGACTTTGATGCTCAATGGCAAACCGATTTCGGGTCTACTCCACCTTTTTACTACAGTGAAAACGGCGATATCGATCATGACGGCCTCCCGAACTGGTTTGAAATGTACTGGTTCGGTAAATTTCCCGATTTACGTACTGCCGCTGTAGCCAAACCTGACGACACCCCGGCCAATGACGGCGTAACCAATCTGCAGAAATACCGCAACCGGCGCAATCCGCTGCAGCCGGAAGTAAAATACCAGGCTGGCCAGGTCTGGGATATGAATGAAATTCCCCGGCGCGGTGTCAGCTTCAATCCGGATACCGACAGCAATGGCAGCCCGGTGTGGTACTATCTGTATAAACACGGTGAACGCGGCCAGACTCCGCACGACGGCGATTACCTGCCGTGTCCGCATAACGGGCAGAAGATTCCATATACCGGCGGTGAGATGGTGCACCTTTCTCCGTACAAAGATCCGAAATATCAGTATATTCACGGCTGGATAAGCCGTGCCAAAGCTCCTGATGGGCACTGGCAGTTGATTTTTAGACCGCGCGTTCAGGCCATGATTATTCTCGGATGGAAGAGCCCGGTTGACGGCGTCGTCGATATCCAGGCAAAAGTCGCGCCGGTAAAAGGACAGGACGGCATTACTCTGGACATTACTAAAGGCAGGGAAAGCCTGTTCAAACAGGTATATGATGTTGGCAATGGCGGCGACGTCAATCTGTCTGGAATCAGCGTAAAAAAAGGCGAATTCATTTACTTCGTGGCTGACGAAATGCCCGGTTTTGACGCATCCTCGCTGGTAATTGACAGTTTGCAGTTAAAACTGGTTAAACTTGAGCAATAAAACTCACACATATAATAAAGGGATTTCAGAATGATTGGAAAAAACTGTACTTTACTACTCGCTGCCATGACCGCGGCCGGAGCATCGCTGCTGCCGGTGGCGGCCGAGGATATTGACACCCAGAAGCATTATGTATTTGCCCATTACATGACGTGCTTTTCCGCCTCGCCGGAGTTTTATCAGCGGGAAATAGCACTGGCGCAGCGTTACGGCATTGACGGGTTCGCTCTTAACTGCGGCGAATGGAAAAAGCCGGATAAGAGCGGCAAGCTGGTCGATACCCGTTACGTCACCAATTCCGACCGGATTTTTCAGGCAGCCAAAGATCTTAATTCCGGCTTCAAATTGTTCATGTCGCCCGACTTTGCCTGTATTCCGATTGACGAATGGACCAAGTCCGGCGTTGACGACATGTATACCCGCTACTATAAGCACCCGAACCTTTTCCACTACCGTGACAAAGCTTTTTTCTCCGGTTATTCCGGCAGGCCTGAAAAATATACACCTATAGCTGAGCAGTTGCGCCGTTCCGGCTACGATTTTCTGCTGGTACCCAATACCGGCCGCAACTATCACCCAATGGTCTGGAGCCTGGAAACTGTATTGAGCTACTTTCAGGGCGGCAACCAGCTTGACGGCGTGTTCTATTTTGCCTGCGACGGCACCGTCGGCGACCTGATCAATACCAATGCCGCCGGGCGGCGCGGCACGTTGTTTGCCGATAAAATCTTTATGGCCGGGACTGCTCCCGCCTACAACAGTCCGAATCTGCGCGATTTCCGCGGCATGACCGGTTACTGCTCCATCTGGGAAGGCATCATCCGCGATCAGGCCGATCTTGTCGAGATTGTCACCTGGAACGATTACAACGAAGACTCCAATCTTATGCCATACCGCTGGAAAAGCGGTGATGGCAACGCCGCTTTATATAAGAACCATTACAACCGAGACGAGTCCTGCCTTGATGTCACCGCCTATTATCTCAACTGGTTTAAAAACGATGTGAAACCGGAAATTACCCAGGATAAACTCTATTTTTCTTACCGGACCAGGAACAAGAACACCAATCAGGTTTGGGACGAGAAAGATAAGCGCTGGGTGGATGTCCGATTCTGCGGTTTTCCGTATGACCAGCTTCATGACGACGTCATTGATGCCGTCAACGTCAATGCGTTTCTTACTGCGGATGCAGAATTGACCGTAACTGTCGGCAGGACTGAAAGGACTTTTAAGCTGGCGAAAGGCATTTCCAGCTGCGAGTTTCCGCTTGAATCCGGGGTGCCGCGGTTCCAGCTCAAGCGCAACGGACAGGAATTGATCGATGTCTACGGGCGCAAAACAATTATTGACCAGCCGACGCAGGAAAACAGCCTCAAGGGCGGTCATCTGGCTTACCGCACATGGATTTCCGGCGCAGCCGCCGGAACGGTCGTACAAACATTGAAACCGGAGCACGACGTCCAGATCGGCGCAGCTCCAAACGATCAGGTAGTATTTGCCCCCGGGAAACTGGAGAATTCACCCTACAATTTCCGGATTACCTACTGCAATCCGACAGACCGGGAAACCCGTCTGACCCTGTACGCGGACGGTGCGCCCGGAGCCAATGGCGAACAGCCATACTATTTCCCGCTATTCCTGCCGCCGACCGGCAAAGAATTCCGGACAATTTCTTTCTTCTGGTCGCTGTGGGACAAGACCTCCAGCCTGACCATCCGCAACGATCAGACGACGAATCCGAACCTGAGCAAAAATGACTTCAACGATTATGGCACTGCCGCCATCCGGCAGATTGATCTGATCAAGGTCAACATCTTCACGTCCAAACCGCTGGTCGCCACCGGGCCTGAACTCGTTCTCATTCCGGAAGGATCTTTCACCATGGGCGGCGATACCGAACCCGATGAGAAACCAGCGCATAAAGTCAATTTATCTGCTTTCGCGCTTGGCAAATACGAGGTGACCAACGCTGAATTCGAGCGCTTCATGCCGGAACATAAGAAACGGCGCGACGGCTATTCCTGGCGTGATCGCGAACCGGTTATTTACGCCTCCTGGACCGATGCCGCCCGTTACTGCAACTGGCTGTCGAAACAGCATAACTTGACCCCGGTTTATGATGAAAAGACATGGACGCTCAACCTTAAGGCCGACGGCTTCCGCCTGCCGACTGAAGCGGAGTGGGAATATGCCGCTTCCGGCCGCGGCGAAAACCGGATTTATCCCTGGGGCAATCAGCCGCCTGAACCTGCGCTGGGCAATTTTCAACTGGATAAGAGCCTCTCCATATCACCGAAGCGGACAAGCTCAATCGAAGGCGGTGTAAGCATTGTCGGTGATTATCCTCAGGGGGCAAGCCGCGACGGCCTGATGGATATGGCCGGCAATGCAGCCGAATGGTGCAGCGACTATTATAATCCCTACACGAACGCCGGACAGACCAATCCGTGCGATCAGCAAATGTCGCATCACCGCGTCATCCGCGGCGGCTCCTGGGGCTATTATAACTGGTCGCAGCGCTGCAAGGACCGGGAATTCAATAATCCCGGCTATCCCGGTTACATCTATCTCGGTTTCCGCGTCGCCATCTCGGCTGAGGGATATAATAAAATTAATGGCAAATAAAAAACGCCGGATCATGAATGAAAATTGTAACTGTTCCGGCGCGTGGTGTCGGCTATGCTGTCGAAGTGACGGTTGAGGCTGTTGAAATCGACTAGCCTATGCCGCGTGATAAAGCAGCAAAGTAAAAAATATTCTCAATTAACCAATAAAAACTTTAAATGAAAATTCCATCGGGTTTTTGAAGCGTAATGGCTTCACCGGCAATACGGATGCTTCTGAATGTATCGAGTATGAACTGCTGCGGGGCGCACGCCCCTGGTTCCCCGGACATTTCGCAATTCCCGATAGCCTGGGAATTATCATGAGGAGCTTCCGTCTGTCGCGGATCATGGTTGCTCAAACCCAATAGACCAGGAATAACATATGCTTAACATATCTGCCGATAAATTGACGCTCGATCAGCGGTACTGCAAGGGCACGCTGCGCTACACCAAAGCGAGCCTGATGGTTTTGTTCTTTTACCTTCTCTGGGGAGACTTCGCGTTCCAGTTGATGGAAACGGTGGTCCCGGCGATCATGCCGTTGCAGTTGAAGGAACTCGGCGCGTCCAACGCCGTGATTGGGATTCTATTGTCCACCACTCCGGCTTTCTTCAATTTCTTCATGAATCCGGTGGTTAGCTTCCGTAGCGACAACTTGCGTACGGCCTGGGGGCGCAGAAAACCCTTCCTTATGGTGGCGACGCCCTTTGTCGCCTTATTCCTGATGCTCTTATCCTTTGCTCCTGAGATTGGCGGCCGTCTCAACGGCACATTCTTACTCAATTGGCTGAAACTGGCGCCGCATACAGTGATGATTGCCACGCTGGGACTCGCACTGATCCTTTTTCAAGTGGCCAATTTCTGTATGCTGCCTATCTACTATTATCTGGTCGTCGATGTGGTGCCGGACGCGTTTATGGCCCGGTTCCAAGCGTTGTTTCGCGTGGTGGCCGCCCTTAGTGCATACTTGTTCAATACGTTCCTGTACGGCCATGCCATGACGCACGCCAAACCTATTTTCATCGGTTGCGCCATGTTCTACCTGGTTGGATTTCTCTGGATGTGCCTGAAGGTCAAAGAAGGCGATTACCCGCCACCGGTACACGACAAACGGCTGGGACTTATCGGCGCCGCCAGCGTCTACGCCCGGGAATGCTACAGCCACCGGCACTACCTGTTGTTTTACGCGCGCAATGCGGTGGGAAGCTTCTCGGCAGTGATGAGCGTATACGTGGTGTTCGTGCTGCGCGACGAGGTTGGGCTTTCGCTCGACTTCATCGGCAAGATCAATGGATGGTCGGCCTTGATCTCGGCGGCGTTGCTGTATCCACTGGGTGCGCTGGCTGACCGGTACAGCCCTGTACGCATCGCTTTAATCGGCACGATACTGCTGGTACCGCTGCCGCTGCTGAATTTTATGTTCCTGCACGACGCCCGGTCGGCTACCATACTGATGCTGGTGGGATTGCCTATCGGTACCATGCTGGCCGCCAGCGACTTGCCGCTGTATGCCCTGATTCCGCCGCGGGAACGCTATGGGCAGTTCGGTTCGGCCAACCAGTTGGTCTGCGCCCTGACAACCATGCTGGCCGCGGTCATGGCCGGCTGTTTCATGGATGTGGTGACACAGAGAGGCACCATTGTCGGCAACTACCGCATGCTGTATCTATGGAACTTTGCGGTGCTGATGGTTCAGGCAGTGCTGATGTACCTTCTTTACCGGAGCTGGCTGCGGTATGGCGGACCCAGTAACTACCGACCGCCCGCCGTAGGCGGCACGACTACGCCGTCATTGTGTTCGCCATCCATCTGTCAGGGCAGAACAGATTAAACCCAATAACCAAACGAGAGATGAAATATGAACAAATCATTTTTTGTTAAGAAATAGCCATTATCTGGAATTGTAAAACTCCGGTTAAGAGATTACAATCACTGACTGAAGTTTTGTTGAATCAATTGGTCAGGAATATTTGATAAGGAATGGGTACAAACATGAAAGCGTGGTTTAATGAAAGCCGTTTCGGCATGTTTATTCACTGGGGTGCGTATTCCGTTGCCGGACGAGGCGAATGGATAATGAACCGGGAGAGGATCAGCAAAGAGGAATACACGCGGAAATACGTGGACAACTGGCAGGCGGAGAAATACGATCCGGCAGGCTGGGCGGCGCTCGCCAGGGAAAGCGGCATGGGCTACATGGTATTGACTACGCGCCACCATGACGGTTTCGCGCTTTGGGATTCGAAAGTCAACGCCTGGAATGCCGCCCGGCTTGGACCGAAGCGGGATTTAGTGGCGCAATATGTGGATGCGGTCAGGAAAGCCGGATTGAAAGTCGGTCTTTACTACTCGCCCGCAGCATGGGCCCATCCTGATTATCCCGGAGCGTTCTTCCGCGACTGGCCCGGCGAAAAAGACTGGCGCGACGAGGCTTCAAGACAGCGTTTCATCGAATATTACCGCCGCGAGATCCGGGAACTGATGACCGGATACGGCAAAATTGATTATTTGTGGTTTGACGGGTGCATCCCGGAAAACATCGATGGCGACGAGACTTTGAAGATGGTGAAGGAACTTCAACCTGACATACTCGTAAATAACCGGCTGGGCAAGCCTTTTGACATCAAGTGCAGCGAACAGACCATAAATCCGGGCGCGCCCGGTCAGGACTGGGAGGCATGCATGACATTAAACGGCAACTGGGGATATCATGCGGGAGACATGCGCTGGAAGAGCCCGGCAGATGTGATTGACATGCTGCTGACTTGTTCGCAGAGCGCTGGCAATCTTCTCCTCAACATCGGGCCTGAAGCCGATGGAACCGTTCCGGAAAACTCCGTGAGAATATTGCGTGAGGCCGGAAACTGGATACGCCGCCACCGGGAATGCATTGCGAATTCGGAAAGACATCCATTCTCATGGAACTGTACCGCCAGGCCGATCACCGCCAAAGGGAATAACGTTTATTTACATTTTATTAACGACCCATGTGGAAGTTTCTGCTGGGCTGAAGTAAAGAATAAGGTGTTGTCAGCATCGCTGCTCAAGGATGGAGCACCGGTCGAATTCCGTCAGGAAGACAATCGGCTTTTCCTTGAAAATATTCCGTCTCCGCTGCCGGACAGTCCCGCATCAACAGTGGTCCTGAAGTTAGACGGCAAACCGGAGACTTTGACCAGACAGACAACATTCTGGATTCCTGAATGATGACCGTGAAATGTATTAATAAGACGGGCTTTGCCAGCAACCACAAAAACAGGGAGTCAGGAGACAGAATTCAGGAGTCAGAATAAAACTTAAAACCAGAGACCAATACTCAATAACCAATATCCAACAAGGAATATCCAATATCCAAGTAAAAAAATAAAAGCCGGAAGCCATGCTCAAGGCAGGAATCTCCAATCACCAACGGGGAACTGCCAGAAGCCAGAATATAACCTTAAACCTGAAAACAGGTGTTAAGTGTTAAGTGTTAAGTTTTAAGAGTTAAATGTTAAGATCAAAACCTAAAACCTAAAACCTAAAACCTGAAAAGCAGTAGTCAATTTTATAAACCTTTAAAACGATAAAAGTCTAAAACTGTAATTGGGAGTTGTTGAGTTATGAAAGCATCAAAACTGGCTTGTGCTGTTTTTGCCTCCGGGCTTGCAATTGGAACCTTTGCCGCGACCCCGTCATTTGAGGATTTCGACCAGCGGGCGCGCAATGGAGAAAACTTGACTGTGGCGTTTTTCGGCGGTTCTCTGACCTGGGGTGCGCGCGCTTCCGATCCGCAGAAAACCTCCTACCGCGCAATCATCGGACGCAAACTCGTGGAAGCCTATCCCAAAGCTCACTTCAAGTTTATCGACGCCGCTATCGGCGGCACCGGCTCGCAGCTTGGAGTGTTCCGGTTGCAGCGCGATGTGCTGGCATATAAGCCTGACTTGGTCTTTCTCGATTTTACGCTCAACGACGATGCTTATAAAACCACTCCCGATACTCTGGCCGCCTATGAATCGCTGGTGCGCCGGATTATCGCTGAAGGTAGATGCCCGGTCATACAGATGTTCCTGGCCGCCAAATCCTACGTCACAGACGGCACTACTGAAAAGATGAAGCGTTATCAGGCAAATATGGCAATCGCCAAAGCCTATAACACCGGAACCGGCGACGCGATCACCCTGATGCAGGAGAAATACAAAAAAGGACAGCTTGATCTTGATAAAGTCTGGCCGCCTGAATCGTTCGATACCTGTCATCCTGATGATCCCGGCTATGCGCTTTATGCAGAAGCCGGCTGGGATGCTTATCAGAAAGCCGTGGCTGACAAACTGGTCTGCCGCGTTCCGGAAAAGATGCTGAACTCCGATGCCTATATGCGTTGGGCCAGAGTCCGCATCTCGTCGCTAATCCCGCTGCCGCAGGGCTGGAAAAAAACTTTTGCCAGCCGGGATGCCTGCGCTTTCGACTTTATGATGTCGCGCTGGCTTGAAGACGTGACCGCCGCCGCCAACTTTACCGCGCTTGGCCGCGAAAAAAATAAACCGGCTCCCGCTGTTCTGCCGCTCAAATTGAAGTTCACCGGTTCCAGTGTGCTGCTGTTCGGCGAATCAACGCCACGCTCATGCAAATACCATGTCACTATTGACGGCAAGGATAAGGATTTTAATGCCTGCCAGCTTGGTCAGTCCGGCATCGGCCGCATGTTGCAGATGGTCGCTGAAGGCCTTGATCCAGTTAAGGAGCACACTTTGGAAATCACGCCGCTTTTTGACAGTCCGGATAAACCGCAGGAGTTACGCATAGAGAGCATCTGTATTGCCGGACCGGAAACAGTCACCGTATCTAAATAGCTCATCTGCTGCGCCGCGGCGTGGCCGCAAGGACTTTATCGCGGTATTCGCGTGGCGTGGTTCCGGTGTATTTTTTGAATACGGAGGCAAAATACTGACTGGATGAAAAACCCAGATCAAAAGCGATTGCGGTGATTGCGGTTTTGGGTACTGTCAGCCGTCTTCTGGCTTCTTCAACTTTGATGCGCTGGAAGAAATCCGCCGGCGTCAGGCCGGTTTCATATTTAAACCGCTTGATGAATCCGGTAATGCTCAGCCCGAGTTTTTCCGCAATGCCGGTCATATTCAAATTGCGTCCAAGGCTGCCCCGCATGATATTTTCCGCCTTGCCCGCGATACGGGTATCCGGGCGTTCCGTGCCGGTTGAACTGCGGAACACCTCGGCGGAATCAATGATCATCCGGCAGAGACTGTTACGCAAAGACGCGTTCCGCAAGCCGTCCGGTTGTTCGATTCCGGCTAGCTGTTCAATCAGTCTTTCCGCGTGGAATGCATAATGAGCAGGGGCGCTCCGTACACAATTGCCGGCGCTTTTGAAAATCCCCTTCAACTCTGTGATATCCTCGGCTGAGAACGGCGTATTGAGCAGACAGTCCGCGGCATCCAGGTCGAGAGTGAACCAGAACAGCCAGCACGGACTGATAATATTGCCCTGGCCGTGATGCAGGACATCCGGTTGAACCACCGCCATGGTGCCGCCGGACAGAAAGAGTTCGGTATCGTCTTCGAGCAGCCAGCAGGCGTCGCCTTTCATCACATAAGTAATCTCCACTCCCTGCTGATGAGTGTGAGGCGGAAGGCGTACCGTATGCAGATAATTGTGAAAGCCGCCGGAACATATCACCGGCAACCCGATGTCCGGTCCGTTGAACCCGTAATGCAGATTCGCCATTTGTATAAAATCCTGCGGTTAATTTTTATGAACGCATTATACATAAATATAGTGTATTTTATAATATATTTCCAATTAATAATTATTTCTGAAGGGATTTAAAACTATGATGACAGCGAAAGAAAATACAATCAGGACTATTAAATTTCAGGATCCGGAGCGTGTGGTGCATGCTCTTCAGCCCCCTTACTGCAGCGACTTCGTCAGGTTTAACATGCAGCCCAGTGTTGATGCGCGTCCCAACTCTAAGAACGGCAACAGCGTTGATGAATGGGGCGCAGTCTGGGAAAATATCGGGGTATGCAATCTTGGCGAAGTCAAAGAATATCCGCTTAAAGACTGGGCGGATTTCGCCAGACTGAACATCCCGGACGTTGAGGCTGAATCCCGCTGGGCATCACTGCCGGAGAGGCTTGCGCAGTCTGATACAACTAAGTTTATGCTGGCTGGCGGCGTTTCGCTATATGAACGCATTCATTTTATCCGCGGCCTGGAAAATACCTGGACCGATATCTATCTTGAACCGGAAAACCTGCAAAAGCTGATTGATATTCTGGTGGAAATGAATCTGAAAGCAATCAAACGTTATGCCGCCCTAGGGTTCGACGGTTACATTTTCTGCGATGACTGGGGCCTTCAGAACAAGCTGATGATTTCGCCGGAGAAATGGCGCGAATTCTGGAAACCGGCCTATGCCAAAGTCTATAAAGCCGCCCATGGCGCCGGGATGCTGACTTTCCTGCACAGTTGCGGCTATATCCTGGAGATATTGGACGATCTGATCGACGCAGGGCTGGATGTTGCGCAACTGGACCAGCAGTTGAATATGGGGCTGGATAAATTAGGCGCATATAAAGGCAGAATAACGTTCTGGTGTCCGGTGGATATTCAGGCGGTGATGCCGCACGCTTCAATGGATGAGATCAGGCGTTACTGTCATGAGATGTTTGAGAAACTGGCCACGCCGCACGGCGGATTTATCTCGGAATGGTACAGCGACCCGAAAGGCGCCGGACATTCCCAGGAGGCGATTGACGCCATGAGCAAAGAGTTTCTGACCCTGGACTACCGTACACTGTGAAACTGATAACTGGAATAAGGACCAAGCTCAGGCCAGTTCCAGACGGTATGGCACAAAGACTTTTACCGGCTGTTCGCCGAAGCTTTGCAGCGCCTTGATGATTTCCCTGCCCATGCCGGCATAGTCCTGGATTGCGGAAACGGTTTTAACGCCGGAGGTCATCAGCGAATGCGCATTGTCGAAGTCGGAGTAAAACAGGTTTTTGCCAAAAACCAGTCCCCGTTCAGCGGCCATTTTAATCACCGCGCCGGTAAAACTTAGTATTGGCGAGGTGAGAACAATCTTCTTATTTTTATCGAACGGGATTTTCAGTAGAACATTCAATATATCATTGTATTCATAGCCGGGAACGTCACAGATACGATAGAACAGCCCTTTGCCGGCACAGGCGTCAACAAACCCTTCGCGCCGTTCCTGAACTACAAAATCACGTCTTTCAGGATACAGGAAGAATATCTGACAGTCGGCTCCTGCCTGCTCAATATTGTATTCCGTCAGTTCGCGTACCGCCTGACGGTGATTAGTCGAAACAAAGTTTAATTCATTCATATAGCGGTTGACCAGCAATACCCGTTTTTTGTATTCAGGCAGACGGTTAAGCAGTGCGAGACCAGGCATAATCACCACCACGCAGTCGTAATTTTCAATCATCGTCAAATTCTGATTAAACGCCTGCTCTTCGATGAAGTCAAAATTATAGTCATGATCCTGCGCCAGCAGGATATTCCACATGGCGCTGCCTTCATAGTCCAGCGTACTGTAATCCGCCAGCGGGATTGATCCGCTGGACACGATCGCGGTTTTCAACCGTATCTTCTTGCCGGTGACAACTGTTCCGCCGCGCTTGGAGGTCGCCAGTATCCCGGTGCTGACCAGTTCCTTAAGCGCCTGATTGATGGTCGTGCGGGTGACCGAATACTGCTTGATCAGTTCCTCGCGGGTCGGAATCCGGTCGCCGGACTGGTACATTCCGGAACGGATGTTTGCCAGAATATCATTTTTCACCTTGCTGTATTTCGGTACGTGCGCCATAATCTTGCTTTCATTATTTAACTGCTACAACGGCTGACTGAACATATCTCCGGTAACATCCCGGATGACATTTTATATACAATTACACAAAATTTTGCAAAGGTCAAATAAAAACCGGTTCATTTTGATGCTTTTATCAGATTTTACGGTTTATATAACTTTTTGGGCCGCGCCTCGCAATATTTTGATTCTCACTGATTCATTGAGCAAAGCTTAAACAGGCAGCTTCATACTGAATGAGAAATCTGCGATGCATTTGCTGATTGCAGCTTCCGAGGATGAAAATGTTATGCCGCTAGCTTTCAGTTTCTGATTGCTTATTCTTAAATCTCTCGGCTTGTCGCGAAACTCTTTCAATAGCAACCCCTCAATCCGGCCTTCCAGTCCCAAGGCTTTAAACACTGCCTGCGCCAGTTCATAGACGTTTAAGTCATTCTCGCTGCCGGCATTGTAGATTCCGCCCGGCAGATGAAATATTTCTTCCATCTTTTCGATCAATTCATAAACATAAGTAACGCCGCGATAATCGTTTACCGGAAAGCTAACCGGTTGATTCTTCATGATTGATTTTGCGATATTCCAGACCAGATTTGAATTAATCTTCTTGTTGCGTTCCGGCAGACCGAACAGCCAGGTAATCCTCAGTGCTATTGCCTGCTGCGTCAATTCCAGAATGCCTGCTTCGGCGTTCAGTTTATGCCGTCCGTATACATTATACGGATTTACCTCATCGGGTTCCTTATAAGGCCCCTGTCCAGCATTGCCGATGTAAACCTGATCTGAGCTTAAAAATATCAATTTAGCGTTACAAGCTTCCGCCGCTTTGGCAACATTTACAGCGCCGCGAACATTCACCGCCTGCGACAGTTCCGGGTTGTTCTGGCACATTGTCGTATCTGAAATGGCGGCGGCATGCACGATGTATTCCGGCTTGTTAGCCTTAATAACGCCAACTGCCTGATCAAGATCGGTTATATCCAGTTGGCGGTGACTAAGTCCGGTTACTTCGTACCGGGATTTATAAAAATCAATAAATCTGGAAGCAAAAAAACCATTTGCCCCGGTAATAAGAACTTTTTCCATAATTGCCCCTTTTGTCATTAACGTACTTTGCCGCATTGATAATTTCAAGCATCAAAAATGCACAGAAAAATCAGATATTCAATGTCAAAAAACGCAAAACGGGTTATGTTAAGGCATATTATATTTTACGGATTTACGCGATATGAGCGAAACGAAAAAAGACGTTATAAAAAAATTGGTCTGGCCTGGCAGTACGCAACTTGCTCCGGTTCCGGCGGCGCTGGTGGCCTGCGGCGGCGCCGGCGGATGGAAACCGAATCTGATCACGATTGCGTGGGCAGGCGTCGTCTGCAGCAAGCCGCCGATGGTCTCAATCGCCGTCCGCCCGGAACGCTATTCATATGCCATCATCAAAGCCACCGGCGAATTCTCAATCAATCTCCCTACTGCAAAGATGGTCAAAACCGTCGACTGGTGCGGCGTGGTTTCCGGACGCGACCATGATAAATTTGCCGCAACCGGGCTTACGCCGATGCCCGGCAGCAAAATCGCCGTTCCTATTGTCGCGGAATGCCCGCTGGCGCTGGAATGCAAAGTGACCCAGGTACTAGAACTCGGCGTCCACCACCTGTTTCTGGCCGAAGTCGTGGCCGTGCAGGCGTCCGAACATTTGATTGACGCCAACGGCAGATTTGACCTGGAGCAGGACGGCCTGCTGGCTTTTGTACACGGACATTATTACTCTCTGGGCGAATGTCTAGGGCACTTCGGCTTTTCCATCCGCCGCAAACCCGGCAGCATTGTCAGGAAATAAGTAATACCAGTCAAACGTAAAAGTATTCGGGGACTTCAAAGAGCGTGGACAGCGGCAGCGTGGCGGCGCCGATGGCATCAACTAATTCAAGCTTTGAAATGTAAATCTCGGTTTTATCATAGCTGCCGGGCACGCAGTGTTTTTTCATTTCGCTGTTGATATGGGCAATTAGCGGTTCACCGAAGAAATTTACTACCGATCCGGTAAGAATAATTACTTTAGGACATAGAATATTGACTACCGCCGACAATCCCAGCCCCAGGCGGATTCCAGTTTCCGCCAGCAGTTCATTGTATTTTTTCTGCGTAATCATTCCCTGCCTGAAATGACCAAGCCGTTCAATCTGGCTGTCGCAAGCGGCATTAATATATTCAAGAATAGGTTTTTCAGAAGCATATGTTTCCAGACAGCCGCGATTACCGCAGCGACATTTTCTACCGCCAGGTTCAATTACGAGATGCCCGATTTCTCCGGCATACTGCCCTGCCCCTTTATAAAGGCGGCGGTTGTTGATAATACCGGCGCCGATGCCGCCGGAAACTTCGACACATACGAAGTCATTGTAGCCGCGTCCAGTGCCGAACCATTTTTCAGCCAGCGCTATGGATCTGGATTCCTCCTCGAAATACAATGGCAGATGTATAAATTCAGCAAATACATTGCGGAAATTAATGCATTTAAATGCCGGTATATTAGCCGACTCGATAACTGTGCCGTTTTCCAGGTCAAGAATACCGGGCATGCAGATGCCGACGCCGTAGAACGGTTGTTTACGGGATGACAGCATCTTGAAAATATTTTTTACCGCGCCGGTAATTTTATCCAGACTTGAATAAAACGGATACTCCTCCACATGCGAAGCCTCGATTCTGCCGTAAAGATCGATCAGCACTCCGCGGGAAAAGTGCGGAGCGATGTAAATACCCATCACATATTTTTCCCGGAATTCCAGCATGGTGAAAGGGCGGCCGGACACATTGTCCTTTTTGCCTGACTCTTCAATCAAACCTTCATTGAGCAATTCTGTAACGAAATTTGTGATGCTCTTTTTATCCAGACCAGTTTTACCGGCGATTTGTGAACGGGCAATCGGCTTATTTTCCCGGATTGCGTTCAAAACCTTTACCCGGTTGATATTCTTGATCAATGAATGGTTTTTAAGCTGCATTTCCCCAAACTTCTCCGTTTATTCTTGATGAATCCAATCAATAATTCTGTTAAACTATACTCTAAGTAAGGTTGAAATTTTAAACTTATAGAGTATAAACTGCTTATGAATAAATTCAACCGTTTATTACCTGCCCGTCAAATTATTTTCTTGCCCGTCTTCGCCTTTATGCGGTATCTCGCAGGGGAAATTCCGTAATACTTTTTAAACAGATGATAAAAACGGCTCAAACTCTGAAAATTAAGGTCATAGGAAATCGCGCCGATTTCTTCATTGCTGTCGGCCAGCAGCCTGGCGGCATAATTTATCCGCAGTTCATTGATGAATTCAGTCGGCGATTTGTCCAGGTAGCGGCGGAACGATTTGCACAGGTGTTCCGGGGTGCAGCAGGCCAGTTTCTGCATCCGCTTCAAACCTTTAATGAAATTTTCCGGGTTGCGCATTTTCTGGCACAGCTCATCCAGCCAGTCGGGCACGCGCTGCTCGGTCAGTGTATAATTCTCGTCAAGAAAATACTGGGTAAAAAGGTCGGCCAGCAATATTTTGATCTTGATTTTCCTGGCTGAAGGGGTCAGTCCGGCGGCATTGATCGAAAGCATCCTGGTGCTGAGCTCATTGGCCTCATGGCCGTCGAGCAGGAAAGTAGGCGGCAGCACCGAGGCGGTGAATTTCTGCAGAAAAGTGTCTTCTTCAAGGTAGCGGCTTAAAGTCAGGAATAATTCGAGCTGGAATGCCAGGAAGATCATTTCGCACGGGGATTCTTCCGCCGGCTCGAACCCATGGATATCAGTCGGCCGGATAAACACCAGCGAGTCCTGAGTCAGCAGTTGGCGCTCCCCGTTGGCACGGTGATATATTTTACCGTTCAGAACCAGAATGATTTCCGCGAATTCGTGGCTGTGCGGAATAGTGCCTGACACCGGCAGCGAATGGTAGTTAATGTTACCGCCGGACGGGATCAGCGCCGGAGTGCGGCCGCGGTTCCAGGTGACGGAATGGAATGACACGCTGGCACCGATGGTTTCCTCTATAAAATTGTCCAGTTCCAGTTCTTTAGCTTTCATTTATTCATTTTTCCATGACAAATGTATGTTTTATTCGATAAAATGTTAATATAGAGCAAAAACTAATAAAGGAAAACAAGAAATTAAGAATATTTGAGTTAAAATATACATATACAGCAAATAATTTTCTCCCAAAAAATAACAAGGAGTGGAAAAAATGACAGATTTCGAAGCCCTGAAAAAGGCCGTAATGTCCGGAAAAAGAAATGATGTGGCCGCCATTGTGCAGTCTGCAATCGACGCCAAAGAAAATATCGGCGACATTCTCGACAAGGGTATGATTCCCGCAATGCGTGAAATCGGCGACCGCTTCTCCAAGAACGAAGTGTATGTTCCCGAGCTGCTGATTGCCGCCCGCGCCATGCAGGCCGGTCTGGCTCTGATCGAACCACTGCTCGCCGCCACCGGCCGCAAATCCATGGGCAAAATCGCTATCGGAACAGTTAAAGGCGACCTCCATGACATCGGCAAGAACCTCGTGGCAATCATGCTCAAGGGTGCCGGTTATGATGTTATTGACCTGGGCGTAAACTGTGATGTGGAAAAATACAAAGGCGCACTGGAACAAGGCGCACAGATTCTCGCCTGCAGTGCGCTGCTGACCACCACCATGCCTTATATGAAAGAAATCGTCAATGCTTTCAAGGGCAAAGCGAAGATCATCATCGGCGGCGCTCCGGTAACTCAGGCATTCGCTGATGAAATCGGCGCGGACGGCTACAGCGATGACGCCAACGGTGCTGTAAAGCTAGTTGACAGCATCCTGAAATCCGCCTGATATTTTAAGTAATATCCAATCAAAACTTCCGGAGCAATCCGGAAGTTTTGTGCTATTGAGCCTGTTTTCTATCTCTAATCGCGGGATTTTAAGGCAATGCTGGTTAAACTGGAAAATCATAAAACGGTATCCATTAAAGCGGAAAACGGCGGTAAATCGCTGGCGCATCTGCTGCGCGACGCCGGGATGCCGCTTGATCTCCGCTGCTCCGGAAAAGGCGCCTGCGGCAAATGCGAAGTCGTGCTGGAGAGCGGTTCCTTCATGATCGAGAAAAACCAGCTCGACGTACTGCCCGGTCATCCCATCATCGCCAAAGCCTGCCGTTCCGCCGCGCTGAAAGACGACTGCGTGATCATGGTGCCGGCAAAAGCCATGGCCGCCGGCGGCATTCAAAGTTCGCATCAATATAAAGTCAAAGCGCTGGCTATCAACTCCTCCGTTCGCGGACTCTCCGCCGCAATTGACATCGGCACCACTACCGTTGCGGTCTCCCTGGTGGACTCCGAACGCGGGAAGATCATCGGATCCGCATCCAATTACAACCGCCAGATTCATTACGGCGACAACGTCATCTCGAGGATCGCCTTCACTTACGAGTCGCAGGATAATCTGCGCGCCATGCAGCAGTGTGTTATCGCCGACACCATCAATCCGCTCATCCGCGGCGTCTGCGCAAAGGCCGGAATCTGCGAAAAGGAAATCAAGCAGGTCAGCATCGCCGGCAACACGGTGATGACACACCTGTTCTTCGCCATTTCGCCCGCCAGCATCGGCGTTATGCCGTTTGAACCGGAAGTAAAAGTTTTTCCGGTAGTAAAGGCCGCGACGCTGGGGCTTGCCGCCAATCCGGACGCCCCGGTTATTGCCGTTCCAGCCGCTTCCGGCTATATCGGCGGCGACGTCGTGGCCGGGGTCGAAGTTTCCGGCATCCGGAATAATTCCGGCATTGCCGTGCTGCTGGACATCGGCACCAACTGCGAAACCGTGCTGTTCGACGGCAAAAAGCTTTTTTCCTGCGCCTCGGCGGCGGGCCCGGCATTTGAAGGCGCCGGCATCGGCTGCGGCTGCCGGGCGGCGGCGGGCGCGATTGAACGCATCGCCTTCGACAGCAGTCTGGATTTCCGGATTTCGGTCATCGGCGATGTGCAGGCGACCGGCATCTGCGGTTCGGCCATGATTGATTTCCTCGCCGAAGCCAGAACCTGCGGACTGCTCAACGAAATGGGACGGTTTGATCTGCAAATGCTCGAAAAAGCGGGTAAGCTGATGAAATTGGAAGGCAACATCAATGCTTGCCGGATCAGTTCCGCGCCGGACGTTTACATCTCCGAAAAGGATATTGAACAGATATTGAAAGCCAAGTCGGCGGTTTACGCCGGCCTGCAAACCCTGTGCGGGACTCAGGGTTATAAATTCAACGACATCACCAGACTTTACCTGGCGGGCGGTTTCGCCCAGTACATCAATGTGGACAATGCCATAAAGATCGGCATGCTGCCCGCGATCGAACTGGACAAGTTCGACGTTATCGGCAACAGCTCTCTCGCCGGAGCCGTCCTGAACGCCATTGATCTGGACGCCGCGCCGCGAATGCTGAAAATCTCCAGAAGCATTCAGGACATTGTTCTCAATACCGTCCCCGAATTCGAATACAACTACATCGACGCCCTGATGCTGCCGTAAGCTGCCGGAGCGGGAAACGCCACGGACACAACGGACGCCACGGACACAACGGACGGCAATACAGACCCGGCAACAGTCCGACTCCGAGGATTTTGATAACGCCTGAGCATCGTGGTTATCGTCTTTCATTGTGCTTCCTGCCTGTTCTTCAACAACCGCTGACGCTCCTTTCTCGACATTTTGGCGAACCGCCGGGCAGAGGTATCCCGCATTGGCGGGAGGCCAATTGCGCCGCCGCCCGACTCCGAGGAAATAGAGAGCCTTTGA
>JBAWXM010000023.1:0-27859 GCA_037144075.1 Lentisphaerota bacterium
GCCCGGTCTGGCGGCAACATTTCGGCAGATACTTTCAAAAATAACACAGAGCTAGAAGTTGCCGAATTTTACAAAGACTATCTTGGAAAGTCGCCTTGCACAGAACATCTTTCTGATAAAAAAGTAAAAGATGCGATGATTCAGGCGATTGTTACGAGAAAGCCCATTCCGGCACAAAAATACGAACCGGGAGAATTAAGTTAAGTTGACAACTGAAATTTTATGGAATGTGTAAGATAATTGCGGGCATCATAAAATGACTAAAGAATCTGAATACAACGCCCCTGTTTTTTAAAATTAAAGATTTTAATCAGTTCCTGCAATATATTCCAACCCTGACAGCTTTGAGTTCGTATTAACTGCAAATCTTTCCGCACATAATGGCTCCGTCATAACCGGGTTTTCCTGTTCCCGCGCATTATTGGACAATATTTATACTTAAAAATATTCTATACTAATCGTTAAAAAGCTCTTGCATATCGTTAATTAGTGATATATTATTTAATATTCAAGAGGACAATATTGATGAAAAATAAGGCATGACAAATTATACAAAATGATTTTGCTGATTTTGTTTTGAAAATCCTTATATTGAGCAGCATGACAGGAGAAGATACATATGGACATTACCGGAATAAACTTAGAAAATACGCTCAAAATACTCTCTCATATTATTAAGATGAGAGATGATATTTTCGATTTGAATATGACATATTGCGGCATCAAGCTTGATCTTAAGTCTCTTTCATGGCAGGAAATTGACCGGGATAAATATGGAACAGTCTGGTTTGAAAGAGTAATTGAGGTTGGAAGTGTGTTTATGGTCTTCAGGATTGCCTGCACGCCCAATGGATACTGGAGAACGATTCACGCTTACCAATTAGCTCCCGGCTGTAATCCCGGACTGGTCAAAATAAATATGTTTGCTATTCCCAAAGAGTATATTAAAAAATTTAAGACTGAACTGGATAATGCGATTATTGAATCCGCTTCAACCACCGTGCAGGAGGAACTGGAGCGGGCAATTCTTGATGTGGATAATCCAGCGCTTCCAATGGATATAGAGGAAGATTATCGCCGTTTTCTGCTTTGGGGAGGAGAATTTGACAAGTTCCGGATAAGCAGCGGAGAAACTGCCATCCGTATTATAAATGGAATGCTGCGCTTCGGCGATTTTTGTCCATATAGTGATATCATAGCGTTTGCGGCATTTGCCGCAGCATATTTGCAATACAGCAAAGCCGCTGCGATTCTGACAAAAATGGCTTTAGAGAAAAAAGATTCTGCAAGCTGTCATTACTGGTATGACCTTGGCGAGTCTCTTGATTACCTCAAAGATTCTGAAGGCGCATTTTACTGTTATGTAAATGCCTGGAACTTAAACAAACAGGAAAAAAGTTATTCCAGCAAAATCTGGATTATTGGCGCCAGGCTTATCCCTTTGTTTTTACAAGCCGGACGTTTTGACGATTTGCTGCCGGTGGCGGAAGCGCTTATGCAAAGTGTGAATGAAGATATTAACATCCGTATGCAAGCGGATGCTCTGTGTTGCGTCGGCATGGTTTATGAAGCAAAACATGATTTAGATGAAGCTGAAAAATATTATACCATGGCCATGCATAAAAGGCAGTCGAATAATAAAAACAGCGAAGCCCATGTATTATATTCCATGGCCTGGCAATCACTATGGCGCTTGAAAACACACCCGGATGAAATAAGAGAAAAATACTTCAATGCACAAATAAAAAGCTTTCCTCTATCTCCGCTTGAGGCTGGATTTGACGGTCGCGTACCAGTCGAATACGTTCCGGGCAATCCGCATGGCTCTCACTGGGGCGCATTGCTACCGGAATTCGATAAGCTGCTGCCGGTTATTCCCGCAATGGTACAAAAAGGGATTATGGACGGAGTCGGGCCGGAGCTTCCGCTTGCTGAGCTTGGACACTGCAAATTCATCAAAACGCTGGGTGTAATTTATCAACTGCCGGAAGAAACTTCCGCGCCGGTGGAATTAATGACTGTGCTTGGGCAAATCATGGGTGAAAATGGAATGCAACTGGCGACAGGATTCCCCAAACTCAAGACTGGTGTGATGGTTGAGTTTGAAGTACTGGAAATTCAGGAGTGGATGAATGGAATTGAAGCTACGGCGGAAGTTAAATTAAACAATGAGCAAAGAGTCAATTTTTTCATCCCTGATTATTACAGGGATAAAAATAAGATTAAAGCTCATCATAATTATATGGTTGAACTTGCCGGATTCGGTTACACAATGAGTAAATTTGAGCCCGTGACCATCAATATCGAATCCGGGCCGCTGTTCGAGAGTGAAAAAGAAAGACTGCGCAAGGAAGGAAAATCCGATGCAATAGAGTCGGTGCCGGTTTATATGACCGAGGACACTTGCCGCCTGAGTAGAAACTTTTCCACTACGGTTGACGATATTGATTTTATTGGAAAAGTCGAATCAGTTAATACATTTAAATTTTTAGGGAATGACAGCCTGGAAGTAGTCATCAAATTTAACGAGGGACAGTATAAAGGAATTAAACTGCCGGTTTATGTCGGCATCCATAAATTGAACGGTTATGCGCCGAAAACCGGTGATACTGTTGAAGGGACGTTGTGGCTTCAAGGCATTCTACGTAAAGATATGGGGAAAATCGAACATAATACTGAAGATGAAGAGAATGATAATGATTTCGGACTTTTAAGCGGCATTAAAGGCACTGAGTTTGACTTGTCCAGCATGGCGGAACGGGCGCTGAAATTAACATCCAAAGCATCCGAAATCAGTAAATGGGAAACTCCAAAAGGAAATGACCCTGACCTTGTCTGCCGCATCAAGGATACAAATCATTTCATCAAGGTTATACATGGTTATTTTGATGATGAAAAATCATTTTACGATGAAGTGCGCAAACGTTCTGTTCCATCAATATTATTGAATAAATATCCGCTGGAATATGTTGCTGTCGGCGGTATAAAACTAGGTGATGATTTCAACAGGATTCATTATTCAGGTTTCGAGGAATTGCTGTTGAAGTAAACCATAACGCCCATAAACTTGCGATGTTTTCTGGCTGAAGCTTGGCAGCATCTTTCTGAAGCTGCGACCATTATCAGGCTTATCGTTAACTCGCAAATTACAGAAATCTGGTTATAATTCATAGAAAAGAAGTAGATTTTTACAGGAGATAGCGACAAATGGAAACAGTTAAAGAAATATACGCCAGAACTGGCGGCAGCATTTCAGCAGATACTTTCAAAAATAACACGGACGTAGAAATTGCCGAATTTTACAAAGATTATCTTGGAGAATTTCCCTGCACGGAACATCTTTCTTATAAAATAATAAAAGATGCGATGATTCAGGCGATTGTTACGAGAAAGCCCATGCCGGCGCGGATTTTAAAGCCGGGCGAATTAAGTTAACAACTGAAATTTCCCTGAAATTTGGAAGGTAATTGAGGATATAATAAAATGACAGAGAAGCAAAACAAATATTCAGATCCGATAGAATTTATGGATGATATATTAAAGGGATTAAGTCCTGAAATAGCGAATTCTGTTGTAAAAAGTATCTGTTTGTCTTTTTTTGATGAACTCGAATATATTTACAGCATCAAAGCGATCATTACTGAAATTCCTAACCGTCCACTTGCCGAAATCTTAAAAAAACTAGATGCAGCCACTCAATATGAAGAGGAAAAATTAGAGTTGAACGATCCCCATATACGCTATGGCTGATAACATAAGTTCATTCGTGAGTTGACACCCGAGCCCTCTGATAAAAACAGAGGGCTTTTTTATGGGTATGACGGTAGATATGTCGCAGGTCAGAAGCAGAATTGCCAATCTGTCAGAACTGACAAGGGAAAAGAACAGCGAATATTGAAGCAGATATCGCAGGCTGTCTCAGGAGCGGGCAAAGACCGCGCCCAGGTCGATGAAGGACACTTGACCGCCGACATCAAGGGCGAAGTACAGGAGGCGGACATATTTGTTAAATCCATCCTCAAGATTCAGTTTGGCCGGATCATTGTCGCGGGCGATATTCTTTAATGCCTGCATGGTGGCGGGACTATCCTGAGCATCCGGCCAGGAGCAAAATCAAAGCGAGTAAAAGAACTGTTTTCATATTTTTCCTCAATGTTCCAAAATGCTGAAATCAGAATACGGGAACATGTAAGATTGTAGTGAAAATCAATCGAAATTCAGACGTGATTTCTGATAGTCGTGCCAGTTTTTCAGCAGCTGCTTTTGCGCGGCGTTCAGATCGGCAGGCGTCGTCATGGTATTCCACAAGACGTAATCAAGCACATGGTAATAATGGGGATTAACCATGTTCAGATATGATTTCAGTTCATCAAACGGCATTGGTTGTTTGTCAATAAGATCTTTGGTCATTTTTTTCAGCAGGTAGGTTTTTATTCTGTCTGCCTCCGCTTTGGCTTTGCAGGCGCTTTCGCTGTCAATGCCGTTGACAAAGGCGCCAGCCAGTCCCAGCGCAATCATCGGTTCCAGAAAATTATCATAAAATTTGGATTTCAGTTCAGCTTTTATATTTGCAATATTTTGCTCGAAGTTCGACCGTTGAGGTTGTCCGGAAGCATTGTCATTGCTGTTCCCGCTTCCGTCTGTTATGGCGTAGATAATCAAATAATCGACAAGACTCAGCATTGTCTTTCTCCTTAATTATTCTTCAATAATTTACTGGAAAATTAAAATAATCTGTGCTGCCGGGAATGCAAGTTATAAAATTTGCCACTGAAATTTACTGAAAAATAAAAGCGGATACTTGAATTTATCATTATCTATTGCATAGTATGTACCGTAATACAGGACATATATGAATATAAATGACTAACATCATTGAAATCAGAAGCCGGATATCGGAGGATATTTTTGATTATCAGCAATTGCTTGATAATCTCTCCCATTATGGCAATATCAGGAATTGCATCGGGAGGCTGCTGGACAGCGGCGAAATTATCCGGATTCGCAAGGGCCTGTACACTTTTGCGGAGCCCTTGCGCCGTTCGCCGCTGTGCCGCGAACTGCTGGCCAATTTGATTTACGGGCCGTCGTATATTACTGCTGATTACGCGCTCAGTTATTACGGGCTGATTCCAGAGAGGGTTACGGTTTTGACTTCGGTCACTACCGGGCGTTCGCGCAGTTTTTCCACGCCGTTCGGCGTTTTTACCTATCGCAGTCTGTCCGGAGCGTTTTATGCGCCAGGCGCAACGCTTGAGACTTCCGGTAAGTCGCCGTTTTTAATTGCCACGCCGGAGAAAGCGCTTATTGACAGGGTCTGGCAGGATAATCACTTTTCCGGAACAACGATTTCCAGTTACGACGCGTATCTGCGGGATGACCTGCGCCTGGATTTCGACCGGCTGCGGGAACTGGATTTCAAGCGTTTCCAGGAGTTTGCCGGCGCCAGAGGCAGCAGAAAGATTGATAATCTGGTTAAATATATAAAGCCGCACATGGAGAAGACGAATAATGAATGACGCGATAGAAAATATGCTGGAAGGGTATCATTGTTCCTCAAGTGATGATTATATTAATGCCCTGCGCGAGATCATGCAGGAACTGGCGCTGCTGGGCTTGTGGCGCAGCAAATTTTTCGAGCATGCGGCCTTCTATGGCGGCACGGCCTTGCGCATTCTTTACGGGCTGGACCGTTATTCCGAGGATCTGGATTTTTCTCTGCTTGCGCCTGACCGCGAGTTTACGCTGAGCATTTACGGGGAGGCGCTGAAAAGGGAAATCAGCAGCTTCGGTTTTCAGGTTGATTTTACGAAAAAAGAGAAAGCCGGCTCCGTGTCAATTGATTCAGCGTTTATCAAGGCGAACACTTACCGGCAGTTGATTACCGTAACGACGGATTCCGCCATGCTTGCCGGAATCAATCCGTGTCAGGAGTTGAAAATCAAACTTGAAGTGGATATTGATCCGCCTGGAGGGTTCACCACGGAAAGCCGTTATCAGTTCCGGCCCATTCCCTATGCTGTCAGAGTGTACAGCCTGCCGGACCTTTTTGCCGGGAAAATGCATGCGGCGCTGTGCCGCAAATGGAAAAGCCGCCAAAAAGGTCGCGACTGGTACGATCTGGCATGGTATGCCGGACATCATCCGCAACTAAATTTGTCCCATCTGGAAGTCCGAATGCGCCAGTCCGGCGATTATGCCGGCGCGGATCCGTTGTCATGGCGCCGTTTTCAAGAGTTGCTCCGGGTGGCCGTCGAACAGGTCGATATTGAGCAGATTCGCGCTGACGTCGTTCCGTTTGTCCATGATCAGCGGCAATTGGAACTATGGTCGCGAGATTTTTTTTCCCAGGCCGCAAGTAAAATCAGACCGGTATAACTCGGAGGCAGCCTGCTTCCCGCATTTATGAAACCAAACCGGTTGCGACCCCGCGCCTGCGGGGCAAACCTCCATAGGGGGCAAGTCCCATAATTACCAAATGAAGGGATCTTGAATTGAATACCCAATAACCAACAAGGAATATCCAATAACCAGTTCCGCAGTCGCGGGATCCTGCAAGGCGGGAGAATATCCAAATTACGTCAAATTGAAGTTCCGGATGAGGGATGCAAGCGGGAACCTGGAACTGTCCGTCCCGCAACCGCGGGGCTGCAAACAAAATATTGTTTCCAGTCAGTCGCCAAAGGCGAAATGCATAAAACCGGTCTGCCGGAACGGCTGACCCTGCCCAGGAATCCCGGCCAGGCGACCGGCGCTCCGTGCGCCTGCGGGATGAATCTACCTTTTCTTATCCTGCATATCCTGTCCATCCCGGTTAAACCTTTTGCGCGCTGTGCTTCTGTGTCTTTGGGGTGAATTTCAGCTTGTCGGCGAGGTTGCGGCGGGGTGAAAATGATTGGCGGCGTTAGATTTTTGGGAAATGCGGCAGAAACTTGAAAATTTTGTGTTAAACGGCTTGTTTTTATTGAGGGTGGCAGTAATTTATAAATCCGTGCGTCGAAATTCCGGAGATGGATATTGGGGCGGGATATTAAAAAAACTTTAAAAAAGTTGAAAGTTAATTTGCAAAAGTTTACAGAGTGATTAGATTAATCGCCTGTTTATGTCTTTTGGGATGCCGGCTCGGGTGGCGGAATTGGCAGACGCGCATGGTTGAGGTCCATGAGGAGCGATCCGTGGGGGTTCAAATCCCCCCTCGAGCACCACTTATCATTATTAGCTGAGTGATAAAGCATCGGTGTTGAAGAAGAGTGTACAATAAGTTGAGCTTAGGTTTTACTGAATTGTAGTCCGGTGCCCACATAGCTCAGTCGGTAGAGCACATCCTTGGTAAGGATGAGGTCAACGGTTCAAATCCGTTTGTGGGCTCCATATTTTTGAGTGGTTTTAAGGTTAACAATTATATATAGTCAGAAACAAATAGTAAAACTCTAACGGTTAAAAAAACACCAGGAGGAATTAGCATGGCTAAAGAAAAGTTTGAAAGAACGAAACCGCACGTCAACATCGGAACAATCGGCCACGTTGACCACGGCAAGACAACGCTCACCGCAGCAATCACCATGTGCCTTGCGAAGAAGTACGGCCGCGGCGTAGTAAAGAAATATGACGAAATCGACAACGCACCTGAAGAAAAAGAGCGCGGCATTACCATTAATACCGCCCACGTCGAATACGAAACCGAAAAGCGCCACTATGCGCACGTTGACTGTCCGGGACATGCTGACTATGTGAAGAACATGATCACCGGCGCCGCGCAGATGGACGGAGCGATCCTCGTTATCGCCGCGACTGACGGCCCGATGGCGCAGACCCGCGAACACGTTCTCCTGGCCCGCCAGGTAGGCGTTCCCTCGCTGGTAGTATTCCTGAACAAAGTTGACGCGCTGGATGACGCGGAACTGCTCGAACTCGTCGAGATGGAAGTCCGCGAACTGCTGAGCAAATACGATTATCCCGGCGATGAAATTCCGGTAATCAAAGGTTCCGCCATGAAGGCTGCTGAAGCCGAAGGCGATCCGGAAAATCCGTGGTGCAAAGGCATTCTCGAACTGATGAACGCTGTTGACGATTACATCCCGCAGCCGGTTCGTGAAATCGACCTCCCCTTCCTGATGCCGATTGAAGACGTGTTCTCCATTGAAGGTCGCGGTACTGTAGTAACCGGCCGTGTTGAACGCGGAATCATCAAGCTCAACGAAGAAATTGAAATCATCGGCTTGAACAAGAATTCCAAGACTACCGTTATCGGCATCGAAATGTTCCGCAAGCTGCTTGATGAAGGCCGCGCCGGCGACAATATCGGCTGCCTGCTCCGCGGAACCAAGAAAGATGACGTCGAGCGCGGCCAGGTTCTGGCTAAGCCGAAATCAATCACTCCGCATACCAAGTTCAAGGGCGAAATCTACGTTCTGTCGAAAGAGGAAGGCGGCCGTCATACTCCGTTCTTCACCAACTATCGTCCTCAGTTCTATTTCCGTACGACCGACGTGACCGGCATCGTTTCTCTGCCTCCGGGTGTTGAAATGGTAATGCCCGGCGACAACACAACGATTACCGTTGAGCTGATCGCCCCGATCGCGATGGAAAAGACCCTGCGCTTCGCTATTCGCGAAGGCGGACGCACCGTTGCTTCCGGCAGAGTATCTGAAATCATCGCGTAATATAAAGTTATATACGATAATATGTTTGTCCCGGACAGTTGCAAAATCGGCTGTCCGGGATAATTACACTAAATAAGCAAGGTGAATTATGTCGCGTGAAATCATAACATTGGAATGTACGGAGTGCAAGAACCGCAACTACACGTCCAAGAAAGAAAAGCGCAATACTCCGGAGAGACTTGAAAAGAAGAAATTCTGCAAGTTTGATCGCAAGCATACTCTCCACAAGGAAACGCGCTAAGCCAGCAGGATATTGTTATAGGAGTGTAGCTCAGTTGGCTAGAGCAGCGGTCTCCAAAACCGCAGGTCGAGAGTTCGAGTCTCTCCGCTCCTGCCAGTTTTAAAAGCCTGGAATATTTAAGGAAAGAAACGGAAAACGGAATATGAACAGCAGTTTTATGGGCAAAGTCAGACAGTTTATCGCTGATACCATGGCCGAGCTTCACAAGTGCACCTGGCCGAATAAAGCGGAGTTGTTTGAGTCAACAATACTTGTAATCATTGCGATTGCCATACTTTCATGTTTCGTGGCGGGTGTAGATCAGGTTTGCGTTTTTGTAATTAAGCTCATTACCGGGACTTTGTGATTTTTCATCTATAAGGAATTTCTTTACTATGCAGGATGAGACAAGAGAAAAAGGCAAATGGTATGTAGTGCATACCCTTTCCGGACAGGAAAACAAGGTCAGGGAATCTATTCTCAGACAACTGGCGATCGAAAACGACGACATGCCGGTTTATGAAGTATATATCCCGATGGAGAAAGTATCAGAAGTCCGTCAGGGTAAAAAGACGACGACCACCCGTAAGTTCTTCCCCGGCTATATTCTGGTGAGAATGGATTTGTACAAAGATGACTGTAAGCAGGTTGATGAAAAAGCCTGGTACTTTATTAAAGATACTCAGGGCGTAATCGGCTTCGTCGGCGGCAGCGGGAACAATCCGGTTCCGCTTTCTGATTCTGAAGTCGCCGATCTGCTGCGTCAGGTTACCGTGGAAGAAGAAAAAGTCAAGCCCAAGATTGCGTTTGAAATCGGCGAAGCCGTCCGGATCAAAGATGGCGCGTTCGAGAACTTTGAGGGCAACATTCAGGAAATTGATAATGAACGCGGCAAGCTGAAACTGATGGTTTCAATTTTCGGCCGCTCAACCCCCGTGGAATTGGAGTTCTGGCAGGTCGGCCGCGAATAATTTTCGTGCCGGTACTTTTATATTAATTTTGACATATTTGTGGAAGAGAACCTGTCATTTCACACCACATTATGTCGGATGGAGATCATTATGGCAAAAAAGGTTACAGGAGAAATCCGGTTGCAGATTCCTGCAGGAGCCGCTAACCCGGCGCCGCCGATCGGGCCCGCGCTCGGTCAAGCAGGGGTCAATATCATGGATTTCTGCAAACAGTTTAATGCTGCCACTCAAGCCCAGAGTGGATTGATCATCCCGGTCGTGATCACTGTTTATCAGGATCGCTCTTTCACGTTTATCACCAAATCGCCGCCGGCTTCCGTGCTGATCAAAAAAGCAGCGGGACTGGCGTCCGGATCAAAAACTCCGGGCAAAGGCGACAAGGTCGGTAAGATTACCAGAGCGCAGATCAAAGAGATCGTTCAGACGAAAAAGAACGATATCAACGCCCGGAATGAAGCGGCAGCGATGAAACTTATTGAAGGAACAGCCCGCAGTATGGGTATCGAGGTGGTTGATGCATAGAAGTAAATTATACAAATCCCAGTCCGAGAGCTATGACCGCCAGGCTAAGTTTGGCGTGGTCGCGGCGCTGGAGATGCTGAAGGCTATGCCCCACGTAAAGTTTGACGAGTCCGTAGAAGTGGCTTTCAAACTTGGAATCGACTCCAAGAAGTCCGATCAGACCGTCCGCGGCGCCGTACCGCTTCCGAAAGGAACCGGCAAGAAAGTGCGCATTGCGGTAGTCGCCAGCGGAGCACAGGCTGAAGAAGCCAAAGCAGCCGGCGCTGATTTCGTGGGATATGAAGACCTCGTCGAAAAAATTAAAAGCGGTTTTATGGATTTTGACAGCCTGATAGCAACACCCGATGCGATGAAGCTGGTGCGTCCTCTCGGTAAAGCCCTCGGTCCCCGCGGACTGATGCCTAATCCGAAGACCGGAACGGTTACTGAACAGGTCGGCGCAGCCGTGGCGGAAGCCAAAGCCGGCCGTGTCGAGTTCAGAGCTGACCGCGGCGCCTGCATCCATGTGGCGATCGGCAAAGTCTCTTTCTCCGCAGCAGATCTGAAAGTTAACTTTGACGCAATTGTTGACGCGGTCACCAAGGCCAAGCCGGCCAGCGCCAAAGGGACTTACATGATGAGCTGTACCATTTCATCGACGATGAGCCCTGGAATAAGAATTGACACTAAAGAACTAGTGAGGCTGGTATCATGAGAAATGAAAAAGTCCATTTAGTCAATTATATCGGGGGCCTGCTTAAAGATTCTGATTATGTTTACTTCGTCAGCTATAAAGGTTTGACGGTCAAGGCGTTTTCTGCGTTTCGCAGCCAGATAGCCAAGCACAATGCCGAATGTCATGTGCTTAAAAACTCCCTGATCAGAAAAGCCGCCGAACTTTCCAATATTGAAGTTCTGGCTAAGAAACCGATGAAGGAAAGCACTGCGCTGATCAGCGGCGCCGGCGATCCCGGCGCTGTCGCCAAGATCATTGCGGAGTTTTCTAAAACAAACAGTCAGATGGCAGCGAAGGGCGGCTATTTAGAAGGCGCTCTTCTCTCTGATACCGATGTTAAAGCCATTGCTTCTCTGCCGCCGAAAGAAGTCATCTATGCTCAGTTGCTGGGACTTCTGCAGGCGCCGTCGAGAAATCTGGTCAGTCTCCTTAACAACAAGGCGGCTTCGATCCTCAATGTGCTGAATGCGTATAAAGATAAAATTGATAATAAAGCCTAATTAACTCATTTAATAATAACTATGGAGGCATTTCGCTATGTCAGAAGAAGCTAAAGTCGAAGTATCAAAACAGATGGATGAATTTATCTCCTATGTTGAGAATCTCACTGTTCTCGAACTCTCTAAACTCGTAAAGGCCCTGGAAGAACGTCTGGGCGTAAGCGCTGCCGCTCCGGTTGCAGCAGCTGCCGCTCCGTCCGCCGCTCCGGCTGCCGCGGTTGAAGAACAAACCGAATTCACCGTTATCCTGAAGGCTTTCGGCGATAACAAAGTCGGCGTCATCAAGGAAGTCAGAGCCATTACCGGTCTCGGACTGAAAGATGCCAAGGACCTCGTTGAAGCCGCGCCGAAACCGGTCAAGGAAGGCGTGAACAAGGAAGATGCTCAGAAGCTTAAAACTCAGCTTGAAAGCGCTGGCGCTACTGTAGAACTGAAGTAAAGTTCTGCATTGATAAAACGGCGGGAAATTTTTGATAAATTTTCCTGCCGTTCTTTTGCGTTTTTATATATATGTTACGCAAAAGTTAGTTTTGAGTTCAGTTGTGCGGAGAGAATTAGCCGGATTTTCTCCATTTCGCCTTTTGTGGATCTAACCTGGAAGGGTGAACTATGTCAGATCGCGTAAATTTTGGTAAATTGAGGGATGTTTTGGCCGTACCGGATTTAATCGGTGTCCAAATCAATTCCTACGACGCTTTTCTCCAGCGGGAAATTCCGCAGGAGCAGAGAGCAAATCAGGGTCTCCAGGAAGTTTTCAACGAGATTTTCCCGATTGAAAGCTTCGACAAACAATTAGTAGTGGAATTTGTTTCTTATCAAGTCGGTGAATCGAAGAATTCTGTAGTGGATTGCATCAAAGACGGCAATACCTACAGCGCGTCGCTGCACGTGGATTTCCTGTTGAAGAATAATGGTGTGGAAATTCCGGAACGCGTCTATCTCGGTGAAATCCCGATTATGACGGAAAGAGGTACTTTTGTAATTAACGGGGCGGAAAGGGTGATCATCAGTCAGTTGCACCGCTCCCCCGGTATCTGTTTCGAGAAATCCAGACATTCCAGCGGAAGGACACTTTATTCCTTCAGGATAATTCCTGACCGCGGTTCATGGATGGAAGTCCAGTTTGATATCAATGATTATATTTATATCTATCTCGACCGCCGCCGCCGCCGCCGGAAATTCCTGATTTCGACATTCCTGCGCGCTGTTGGTTTTGAGTCCAACAAAGACATTCTTTCGAGAGTCTATACTGTTGAGTCTCATAGTGTTCCTTCGCTGTTGAAGAAAAAAGACATATCCAATTATTATGTTGTGGATGATGTCACCAATGAAAATGATATTGTCATTCTTGAAGAACTGGTTCAGCTCAATGAGACCCATTTGAAGCAGCTCCAGGACGCCAATATCAAGAAGAAAATCGATCTGGCCTATATTCCGGACGGCGACACTTACATCATCAACTGCCTCAGACGTGATCCGGCCCGTAACGCGGAAGAGGCGCTGAAGGAAATTTACAGAAGAATGCGTCCCGGCGATCCGCCGAACGTAAATAATGCCAAACAGCTCATCAAGAGACTGTTTTTCGATATCCGCCGCTATGACCTCGGCGCTGTCGGCCGTTTCAAAATCAATGAAAGACTTGGTTTGAATCTGCCGCTTACCGACCGTACGCTGATGCCTGAAGATCTGATGGCCGCCACAAAATATCTCGTCAAACTGCGCAATACCGGCGGCGCGACGGATGATATCGACCATCTGGGCAGCAGACGCGTCAGAACTGTCGGCGAACTGCTTCAGAATCACTGCCGTGTCGGCATGCTGAGGACTGAACGGCTTATTCGCGAAAGAATGACTTTAATCAACGCTGAAGAAACCAGCATTACTCCTGGCAAGCTGATCAATCCGAAAGCTTTTGCCGGCGTAATCCGCGATTTCTTTGCGCGTAATCAGCTTTCACAGTTTATGGACCAGACCAACCCGTTGAGCGAGCTTACCAACAAGCGCCGTCTCAGCGCGCTGGGACCAGGCGGGTTGAGCCGTGAACGCGCGGGATTTGAAGTCCGCGACGTTCATTCCAGCCATTACGGACGGATCTGCCCGATTGAAACGCCTGAAGGTCCGAATATCGGCCTTATTTCTTCCATGTCGCTGTATGCGACAATCAACGCATTCGGTTTCCTTGAAACGCCGTACCGCAAAGTTGTGGACGGCATCGTAACCGACCAGATTGATTTCCTGACCGCCGACAAGGAGGAAAAATTCATTATCGCCCAGGCCAATGCGGCGATTGACAAGAACGGCAAATTTCTCAAGCCGCAGGTAATGTCCAGATGCATGGGCGAGTCGGAAGAACATCCGCAGGAAGATGTCCAGTATATGGACGTTTCCCCCAAACAGCTGGTCAGCGCCGCCGCGGGCATTATCCCGTTCCTGGAACACGACGATGCGAACCGCGCGCTGATGGGTTCCAACATGCAGCGCCAGGCGGTGCCGCTCCTGACTACGGAATCTCCGCTGGTGGGAACCGACCTTGAAGGCCGGATCGCCAGAGATTCCAGAGCGGTTGTCGTCGCCAAAAAGGCGGGTATTGTTGCGGAAGTTTCCTCCAGCGATATCTTAATCACTGTTGACGGCAAGCCTTTAAACAAGACTGCCGATCCGGAGAATGCAATCCGGTACAAATTGAACAAGTTCCTGCGCAGCAACGCCGGCACCTGTATCAATCAGCGCCCGATTGTCAAGCACGGCATGAAAATCAGCGTCGGCGATGTCATTGCCGACGGCGCGGCCACAGCCCAGGGCGAACTCGCCCTCGGCAAAAACGTGATGGTTGCATTCATGCCCTGGTGCGGATACAACTTCGAGGACGCGATAGTAGTGTCAGAACGCCTGGTGAAGGAAGACACTTACACCAGTATCCATATCGATGAATTCGAGATCACCAGCCGTGAAACCAAACTGGGACCGGAAGAAATCACCCGTGATATTCCGAACGTCAGCGAAGAGGCTTTGCGCAATCTGGGTCCGGACGGCGTTGTCTGTCTTGGCGCGGAAGTGAGACCCGGTGATATTCTTGTCGGCAAAATCACGCCGAAGAGCGAAACCGAACTTGCTCCTGAAGAACGCCTGCTCAGGGCCATCTTCGGGGAGAAAGCCGCCGACGTCAAGGACTCAAGTCTGATTGTCAGCAGCGGCAAGGGTGGGATCGTAATGGATGTGCGCATCGAGTATGCGAAAGACCCGAACCGTCAGTCTCTGACCAAATCAGAACTCAGAAGACAAGTCAAGAGCGCCAAGGACACCTACAAACAGCGCTACACTGAACTTGTCGAAGAGATGGCTGACCGTCTGTCCGATATTATGCTCGGACAGAAGCTGCCGCATCCGATTTATGACGAAAGCTCTTCGAAGAAGAATGCGATTCTGATCAGCTCCAACCGCAAGGTGACCCGCAGTTCCGTGCTTAAACTTGCCACCAAGTACAATTGCTGGCGCATGGAGGAATGCCCGCTGAAAGAATCCATCAAGGAAATTGTTACAGTCTTTGAACCGAGATTTGAAGAAAACGATCAGTTTAAAGACGAAGTCATACAGACCCTGGAATCCGGAGACGGCTCCGATCCCGGCGTCATCAAGAAAGTTAAAGTCTATGTTGCCTGCAAACGCAAACTGCAGGTCGGGGACAAGATGGCGGGCCGGCACGGAAATAAGGGTATTGTCGCGAAAATCGTTCCGATTGAAGACATGCCTTTCATGGAAGACGGCAACCCGGTGGATATCGTGTTGAACCCGCTTGGCGTACCGAGCCGCATGAACGTCGGACAGGTGCTTGAAACACATCTGGGCTGGGCGGCGAAGATGCTCGGCATGAAAGTGGCGACACCGGTATTCGACGGCATTCCGGAAGACAAGATTATTGAATTGATGGGGCAGGCCAACAGTAAAGTTACTGAAGCCGAAGGCCGTGATTACCATTGGGGTTTCAGGAAAAATGCCAACGACGACGGTTATAAATTTGACGGCAAGGTCGACCTCTGTGACGGCCGTAACGGCAATAGATTCGGCCAGCGCGTAATGGTCGGCCAGATCTACATGCTGAAACTTGACCATCTCGTTGCCAACAAGATTCACGCCAGGTCCGTCGGACCCTACTCTCTGGTCACCCAGCAGCCGCTCGGCGGTAAAGCTCAGCACGGGGGACAGCGTTTCGGGGAAATGGAAGTCTGGGCGCTTGAAGCTTACGGCGCCGCTCATAACCTGCAGGAAATGCTTACGGTTAAGAGCGATGACGTCACCGGCAGAGCGAGGATTTACGAGTCAATCGTAAAGGGGCAGAATATTCTTGAAGCCGGACGTCCGGAGTCATTCAATGTTCTGCTGAAAGAAATGCAGAGCCTCGGTCTTGACATCCGCACTGTTAAGAAGCCTGTGGAAAATCAATAAACTGGAGGGATGAACTTTGATAGATAATACATACGCATACAGAGAGTTGCTGGGACAGTCCTCCAATTCCGCTTTTGGAGCTGTAGCGATTAACGTGGCTTCCCCTGAAGTGATTCGTTCCTGGAGCTTCGGCGAAGTCAAGAATCCGGAAACCATCAACTACCGCAGTTTCAAACCTGAAAAGGGCGGCCTGTTCTGTGAAAGAATATTCGGTCCGACCAGAGACTGGGAATGCAACTGCGGTAAATACAAACGCGTGAAGCATAAAGGTATCGTCTGCGACCGCTGCGGCGTTGAAGTAACCCAGTCCAAGGTCAGGCGCGAACGCATGGGTCATATTGACCTGGCCGTTCCTGTCTCCCACATCTGGTTCTTCAAGTGCATGCCCAGCCGTATCGGGCTGATGCTGGATATGACGGCAAAATCCCTGGAAAGAGTTATTTACTACGAAGACTGGGTTGTAGTTGATTCCGGCGATACTCCGCTCAAGGTCGGTCAGACCATGAACGAACTGGAATATCGTCAGGCGAAAGAAGATTACGGCGATGCTTTTGTTGCGGACATGGGCGCTCCGGCGGTTCATTCCCTGCTCGAAAAGATTGATATGCCGCTGCTGATGACTGAACTTGAAGTCAGCCTTGAATCAACCAAGAATAAAGCCATCCGCAAAAAACTGGCCAAACGGCTTCGTCTGGTGGAAGGCTTTATTAACAGCAAATCCCGGCCTGAATGGATGATTCTGAAGGTGCTTCCGGTAATTCCTCCGGACCTCAGACCTCTGGTTCCGCTGGAAGGCGGCAGGTTTGCCACATCCGATCTGAACGATCTTTACCGTCGTGTAATCAACCGGAACAACCGGCTCAAAAACCTGTTGCAGCTCAGAACTCCGGAAGTGATTATCCGCAATGAAAAACGCATGCTTCAGGAAGCGGTTGACGCGCTGATGGACAACGGCCGTCACGGTCGTGCTGTCACCGGCGCCGGCAACCGTCCGCTGAAGTCGCTTAGTGATATGCTCAAAGGCAAGCAGGGACGCTTCCGTCAGAATCTGCTCGGCAAGCGCGTCGACTACTCCGGCCGTTCGGTCATCGTTGTCGGCCCTGAGCTGAAACTGTGGCAGTGCGGTTTGCCGAAGAAAATGGCGCTTGTGCTGTTTGAACCGTTCATCATCCGCCATCTCAAAGGTCGCGGCTATGCTCATACCGTCCGCGGCGCCAAGAAAATGATTGAACGCGGCGAAGCGGTGGTCTGGGACATTCTTGAAGAAGTCACCCAGGGACATCCGGTTATGCTGAACCGTGCGCCGACCCTTCACCGTCTGAGTATTCAGGCGTTTGATCCGGTGCTGATCGAAGGTTCCGCCATCCGTATTCACCCGCTGGTTTGTACCGCTTATAACGCGGACTTCGACGGTGACCAGATGGCGGTGCATGTTCCGCTGTCCAGCATTGCGCAGATGGAAACCAAACTGCTTATGCTGGCTCCGAACAACATCTTTTCACCGGCCAACGGCAAACCGATTACTTCGCCGACGCAGGATATCACCCTCGGTTCTTATTATTTGACATTTGAACCGCAGAACAAGAGCCTGGCGAAGCTTTACAAGGACGATTTCGAAGTACTCTATGCGATGCATACCGGTCACATCAAAATTCATGATGCGGTCAGGATTCCGAACCCGGATTATAAGAAAAGCACGATCTGGGGCGATAAAGAAAGCAAATTTCTGCTGACTACCGCCGGACGCTGTATTTTCAACGAACTCTGGGATGACACTCTCGGCTTCTTCAATAAAGTTGCCAAGAAGAAAGAACTCGGCGTGCTGATCAGCGACTCCTACAAGATCGTGGGACATGAAAAGACGGTGAAACTGCTCGACGAGCTGAAAGACCTCGGCTACGAATACGCTACCGTCGCCGGATTCTCGATCTCCATTTCCGACCTGGTCATTCCTGATAAGAAAGACGCGCTGATTGAAAAGGCCAGAGAAGAAATTGCCAAAGTCGTTGACCAGTACAATAAAGGCGTGCTGACCGAAGGCGAGCGTCACAATAAAGTTATTGACATCTGGACTCAGACCAGTAATACCGTCGCCAACGAGCTGTTCGCCCGTCTGGAAGCGGAATCCAAATCCGGCGATATCAACCCGGTATATGCGATGCTCGATTCCGGCGCCAGAGGCAGCAAGGACCAGATCCGGCAGCTTGCCGGTATGCGCGGTCTTATGGCAAAGCCGTCAGGCGACATTATCGAACGTCCGATTATTTCCAACTTCCGTGAAGGACTTTCCGTGCTTGAGTACTTTATTTCCACTCACGGAGCGCGCAAGGGACTGGCGGATACCGCGCTTAAGACCGCGGACTCCGGCTACATGACCCGCAAGCTGGTTGACGTGGCTCAGGACATCATCTGCCGTGAAGAAGATTGCGGCACCGTGAAAGGTATCTGGGTTGCGGCAATCGTTGAAGGCGATGAAGTCATTCTGCCGCTGAAGAACCGCCTGGTCGGCCGCTTCAGCGCAATGGATATCAGAGATCCGGCTTTTGATGACGGTCGTCTGATCGTTAAAGCCAATGAGGATTTCACTCCTGAAAACGTGGCGGTCATCGACCAGCGCGGTATTCAGAAAGTGCTGATCCGCTCCACCCTGACCTGCGAAAGCGCCAGAGGCGTCTGTATCAAGTGCTACGGCCGCAACCTGGCCACCGACAAGCTCGCCGAAAAAGGCGATGCGCTCGGTATTATCGCCGCACAGTCCATCGGGGAGCCGGGTACGCAGTTGACCATGAGAACGTTCCATATCGGCGGCACTGCATCTTCGGCTTATAAACAGCCGGTTATCACTGCCCGTAACGCCGGTATAATCAAACTGGTTAACGTCCGTACAGTTAAAAATCAAAAAGGCGAAACCGTTGTTGTAAATAAAAACGGTTACGTTGTCATCTATGATGAAAAAGCGGCCAAAGAAGCGGAAAAGAAAGCCAGAGATAAAGCTCAGGCTGAAGCTGCTGTAATCGGCACGTTCTTCAACAAAGACTACGACTACTGGGCGGACGCCATGCGCGAATCCGAGGTTGACCGCTACGATATTGAAGCCGGCGCCGTTCTGGAAAAAGGCGAAGGTGAAAAAGTCAAGAGCAACGAGCGGTTTATTCACTGGGATCCGTACCATGTTCCGATTATTGCTGAAGAGGAAGGTCTGGTTGAACTGCACGACCTGGTTGAAGGCGTGACGCTCAGCCGCACTTCGCGCGGCAATACTGAAGAAATAACCGTTATGGAGCATCGCGAAGACCTGCACCCGCAGATTGTTATCAAGAATCTGAAAGGTGAATTTCTGGCGAACTATCCGCTTCCGTCAGGCGCGTTCCTGATGACTACGGAGAAGGCCAGAATATCTCCCGGACTGGTACTGGCGCGTGTGCCGCGTCAGTCTGCCAAGAACAAAGATATCACCGGGGGCTTGCCGCGTATCGCCGAATTGTTCGAGGCGCGCATTCCGAAGGAAATCGCTGAAATCGCGCGTATTGACGGGGTTGTGGAAGTTGACAAGATGACCCGCGGCAAACGCCAGCTTCTCATCCGTGATCCGGAAACCGGTATTACGGAAGAACATAATAATATTCCCGCACACAAGCATCTGACCGTCAGCAAGGGCGACGTCGTCCGGAAAGGCCAGAAGCTTACAGAAGGTTCAGTCGTGCCGCACGCCCTTCTGGAAGTATGCGGACCGCATGAACTCCAGCGTTATCTGGTTGATGAAATCCAGCTCGTTTACAGAGCTCAGGGTGTTGAAATCAATGACAAACACATTGAAATCATCATCAGGCAGATGATGCAGAAAGTTAAAATCACCGATCAGGGCAGTTCAGTCTTCCTGACCGGAGAGCAGATCGACAGATCCGAATTCATTCTGGAAAACAAACGCGTAGCTGCCAGAGGCGGAAAGCCTGCAGAAGCGGAACCTGTCCTGCTCGGCATTACCAAAGCGTCCCTTGAAACTGAAAGCTTTATTTCCGCCGCGTCGTTCCAGGACACAACCCGTATTCTGACCGATGCCGCCACATTAGGCAAGGTGGACAAACTGCTCGGATTCAAGGAAAACGTGATTACCGGGCATTTGATTCCCGCCGGAACCGGCACGGAAAAAATGCAGAGTATCAGACTTACGTATCTTGGCGAAGAAATCGAAGAGGAACTGCCGGTGGAGACACCGGATTCTGAAGAAGAAATGCCGGATTACTCGTCTGATGTGCTGAATGATGTGGTAGAGGAAATTTCAGTTGAGGAAGAGTGATCAAAAAAAGTGATCTTTTTTCTAAGAATTGTTTGCATTGTTACAATTTAAAGGTATCTTAACTGCCCTTTGACGTGTACAAAGCAAACATTGAAATGATATAAATATACAAGAAAACAGGTAAGATTATGCCGACAATTAATCAGCTTGTCCGTTTCGGACGTAGCAAAAAAGTGAAGAAAAGCAAGTCACGCGCGCTTACTAGCTGTCCGCAGCGGCGCGGGGTCTGCCTGCAGGTGACGACCCGTACACCGAAGAAACCGAACTCTGCGTTGAGAAAAATCGCCAGAGTGCGTTTGACCAACGGCCAGGAAGTTACCGCGTATATCGGCGGTGAAGGCCACAATCTGCAGGAACACTCAGTTGTTCTGGTCAAGGGCGGTCGCGTACGTGACCTGCCGGGCGTCCGCTATCACATTGTGCGCGGCGCACTGGACAGTCTCGGAGTGGATAAGCGCAGGCAGAGCCGTTCAAAATACGGGGCCAAACGTCCTAAATAAAGAGTGAGTTTTCCGGGCTTGAGACTGTCGGCATCTAGCGGTGGCGGCAGTCTTATTGTTGAATAACTAAATGATTGTAAGGGATTGTTTATGAGAAGACGTACAGCAGCAAAGAGGGAATTGACGCCGGATGTCAAGTACAATAGTGAACTTGTCGCCCGGTTGATCAATACTATCATGAGCATGGGCAAAAAGTCCACCGCTCAGCGTATTGTGTATGGAGCATTCGGCCTGATCAAGGAAAGAAAAGCCGGTATGGATCCTCTGGAAGTATTTCTGCAGGCGCTTGAAAATGTCAAGCCGAAACTGGAAGTGAAGAGTCGTCGTGTCGGCGGCGCCACTTATCAGGTTCCCGTTGAAGTCAGCAGTGAACGTCAGGTCGCCCTGGCCATGCGCTGGATTACCAACTACGCCAAAACCCGCAAGGGCAAAGCAATGATGGAATCACTCGCGGGGGAACTCCTTGACGCGTTCGAAAATACCGGTTCAGCAATTAAGAAAAAAGACGATACACTCAAAATGGCTCAGGCTAATAAAGCTTTTGCCCATTACAGGTGGTAAAAGGCAGACATTATGGCAGAGGACAATAAAATATATTCGGAAGCTCCGGGGCGCACGACATCCCTTCCTATGGTGCGTAATATCGGCATTATGGCCCACATCGACGCGGGAAAGACTACTCTTTCCGAGCGCATTCTCTATTACTGCGGGGTCAATTACAAGATTGGGGAAGTGCATGAAGGAACTGCTACCATGGACTGGATGGAGCAGGAGCAGGAGCGTGGTATCACGATTACCTCTGCCGCAACGACCTGTATGTGGAAAGATCACCGCATCAACTTGATTGATACCCCTGGACACGTTGACTTCACCGCTGAAGTTGAACGTTCATTGCGGGTGCTTGACGGTGCGGTGGCGGTATTCTGCGCTGTTGGCAAAGTCCAGCCGCAAACCGAAACCGTGTGGCGTCAGGCGCTCAAGTACAAAGTTCCGGTGATCGCATTCGTGAATAAAATGGACCGCACCGGCGCTAATTTTGATGCAGTGGTCAACGATATGCGTTTTAAACTTGGCGCCACCGCGGTTCCGATCATGGTTCCGATTGGCGCTGAAGCCGAATTTGCCGGCATCGTTGACGTTATTGACAATAAAGCCATTTACTTCGACGGCGATGAAATGGGCGCGGTGATGCGCATTGAAGAAGTGCCTGCTGAATTTAAAGAAAAACGTGAAGCCGCGCTGACGCATCTAGTGGAATGCCTGGCTGAATATGACGATGAAGTTATGGAGATTTTCCTGGCTGATCAGATGCCTGAAATCCCGTTGATCAAAAAAGCGCTCCGCGCGGCGGTGGTCGCCGGAGAAGTTGTTCCCGTTGCGTGTGGAACAGCGTTTAAGAACAAAGGCGTGCAGCCGCTGCTTGACGCCGTTGTCAGTTATCTCCCGTCTCCCGTTGATGTTCCTGAAATTGAAGGACGCGATCCTTTTACTGAAGAGCCGGCCACCCGTACAGTCGGCGATCTGGAGCCGTTTGCCGGACTGGTCTTCAAGATCATGAACGATCCGTTTGTCGGCAAACTCAGTTTCTTCCGTGTCTACAGCGGAACCGCGGAACGCGGCGCCACCGTTTATAATCCCCGTACCCGCAAACGCGAACGTCTCGGACGCCTGCTTCAAATGCATGCTAATTCCCGCGAAGAACGCACTGTCGTATACAGCGGTGATATTGCGGCGGCTGTCGGACTTAAGAACGTTACTACCGGCGATACGATCTGTCTTGAAGACAACCCAATTGTGCTTGAATCCATGAGTTTCCCGGAACCGGTTATTTCCATCGCCGTTGAACCCAAATCCGCCGCTGACCGCGACAAGCTGTATAAAGGTCTTGGCAGTCTGGCGGAAGAAGATCCTACATTCAATATGCGCAGCGATGAAGAAACCGGGCAGACTATTATTTCCGGCATGGGCGAGCTTCACCTGGAAATTATTCTCGACCGTCTGTTCAGAGAGCATAAAGTTGAAGCCAATACCGGCAAACCGCAAGTCGCCTATCGCGAATGCATCAATAAGGCTGCTGAATCTGACTGTAAATTTGTCCGTCAGAGCGGCGGACGCGGCCAGTACGGCCATGTGGTATTGACGATTGAACCGACAGAGCGCGGTTCCGGCATAACTATTGAAAATAAAGTCGTCGGCGGCACTATTCCGAAAGAATACATCAAGCCGATTGAATCCGGTATCCGTGAAGCCGCCGCCACCGGCGTGCTGGCCGGGTCCCCGGTCATTGACTTCAGCATCAAAATCATTGACGGTTCATACCATCCGGTGGACTCATCTGAAATGGCATTTAAGATTGCCGGTTCGATGGCATTCAAGGACGCGGCCAAAAAAGCCGGTCTCTTTCTGCTTGAACCGATTATGAAAGTCGAAGTTACCACTCCCGATGAAAATATGGGAGATATTATCGGTGACATCACCAGCCGCCGCGGCAGCATCGCCGAAGTTGATTCTGACTCTCAGAACAAGTTCACCCGCGTTGCCGCCCAGGTGCCGCTGTCTGAACTTTTCGGTTATGCCACGGCTATCCGTTCCCTGTCCAAGGGAAGAGCTTCATATTCAATGGAGCCGTCACATTTTGAAAAAGTGCCAAAATCAATTGAAGAAAAAATAATGGAGAAGAATAAATGAGCACAGCGAAGACGCAAAGAATCAGAATTCGTCTGCAAGCCTACGAACACCGGATTCTCGATCAGTCTGTTTCTGAGATTCTGAATACGGCTAAACGCACCGGTTCAATGATCGCGGGGCCGATTCCGCTCCCGACCAGAATCGAAAGATGGACTGTGAACCGTTCGCCGCATGTTGACAAGAAGTCGATGGAACAGTTTGAAATTAGAACGCATAAGCGTGTAATGGATATCATTAATCCGACATCGAAGACAGTTGATGAACTCAAAAAACTGAATCTTCCCGCCGGTGTTGATATCTCAATCAAAATTGGAGTCTAATTTTTAGATTTCCATGATACCAATGCCCTTGAGCCGATTGAGGGTACGTATCTGAAAGGAGTATATGAAAGGTTTAATCGGTAAGAAAGTTGGAATGACACAGATCTACGACGAACAGGGGAAGGTAATTCCTGTCACCGTTGTTCAGGCTGGACCGTGTGTCGTAATGGATGTCAAAACCATTGAGAAGAACGGCTACAGCGCTGTTCAGCTTGGTTTTGGGGAAAGAAAGGCCAAGAACGCATCTATGGCGTTGCTGGGAAATGCTAAGAAAGCCGGTATCGCCGGTAATCCGCCTGCCAGTCTGCGTGAAATCCGCACCGAAACTGATTCGCAACTTGAACTCGGTTCAATTGTCACCGCGGATATCTTTCAGGCGAATGATTATCTCGACGTCAGCGGCATCACTAAAGGCCGCGGTTTCCAGGGCTGCGTAAGACGCTATGGTTTCAAAGGCGGTCGTTACGGTCACGGCGGCGGCTGGAAGAGAAAACCAGGTTCAGTCGGTATGCGCGAATCCCCCGGCCGTGTTTTTGTCGGCAAAAAACTTCCCGGTCACATGGGCAGTGTCAACAGAACCATCCAGAATCTGAAAATTGTTCGGGTTGCCAAAGAGGACAATCTACTGTTCATCAAAGGCGCTGTTCCCGGTCCCAACGGTGGAACTCTTCTGATTCAAGCTGCACTTAAGAAGAGCAAATAACAGTAGCTAAGAGGTGAAAAAATGTCTATGAAAATAAATATACTTGATTGCAAGGGAACCGTGGTTGGCGAATATGAATTCTCCGACAACTGCATTGAAGCCGAAAAGGGCAAGCAGGCGGTTCATGATGTTGTAGTTGCTTTCCTGGCTGAACAGCGCGCCGGCACTGCCAGCACCAAGACCCGTGCGGAAGTCCGCGGCGGCGGTTGCAAACCGTTCCGCCAGAAAGGCCTCGGCCGCGCCCGCGCCGGTTCCATCCGCAGCCCGATCTGGGCTGGCGGCGGTGTGACTTTCGGTCCGAAACCGCGCGATTTCAGCAAGAAAATCAATAAGAAAGTTCGCAAGCTCGCGATGAAGAGAGCCTTTACTGAAAGACTGAACGAAGGCTCGGTAATTCTGATTGATAAGCTCGATATTCCGGATCACAAGACCAAAAGCGCCAAAACTGTTCTCAACAACCTCAAAGTTGTCAAGACTGCGCTGATCTGCGTTCCGGATTATGAAGAATCTGTTGTATGCGCTACTGGAAACCTGGCGGATGTTGTGCTCAGAAAAGCCTCCAGCCTGAACGTTTACGAAGTGCTTCGTTTTGACAAGTTAATATTTACAAAAGATGCGCTCGATGCTTTCGTAGAGCGTCTTGCCTGAGGAGAAATTAACGATGAATACCGCATATAACGTTATCATAACTCCGCTGATTACTGAGAAAAACAATGGGCTTGCTCAGGAAAAGAAATATGCTTTCAAGGTTGCCCTCAAGGCAACTAAGATTGAGATAGGCAAAGCAGTGGAGCATCTGTTTGGCGTAAAAGTCAAAGCAGTAAATGTCATGAATTACAAGGGTAAACCGAAACGCGCCGGCAAATCCGCTAAAGTCGGAAGCCGCGCTGACTGGAAAAAAGCTGTAGTTACTCTGTCCGAAGGCAGCATTGACTCCTTTTAATGATTAAAATCCGAGGTAAATAAGATGGCTTTAAAAAGTTTTAACGCGTTCACTCCGAGCAGGCGGAATATGACGGTTGCGGATTTTTCCGAACTGTCAAAAGTCGCCCCGGAAAAGAGTCTTACCGTCGGCAAGAGAGCTACCGGCGGCAGAAATAACAGAGGTCGTATCACCAGCCGTTTCCGCGGCGGCGGCACCAAACGCCTGCTCCGGTTGATTGACTTCCATCGCAACAAGGATGGAATCAAGGCTACCGTCAGCACCCTGGAATACGATCCCAACCGCTCTGCTTATATCGCCCTGCTGTTCTATGCTGACGGCGAGAAGAAGTACATTATCGCGCCGAACGGCCTCAAGGTCGGCGATGTCGTCATGAACGGCGAAAAAGCGGAATTGAAACCCGGCAACTGCCTGAAAATCAAGAATATTCCCGTCGGCCTGGAAATCCATAATATTGAAATGGTTCCGGGACGCGGCGCCAGAATGGTCAGATCTGCAGGACAGGTCGCCACGCTCCGCGCTAAAGAAGGCGAATATGCCCAGATCAAGCTGCCGAGCGGCGAAATCAGAAAGATTCATATTGAATGCCGCGCCACTATCGGCCAGGTCGGCAATATTGAACACATGAATATCAAGCTCGGCAAAGCCGGCAAGAAACGTTACATGGGCAAGAAACCGCACAACCGCGGCGTTGCCATGAACCCTGTCGACCATCCGATGGGCGGGGGAGAAGGCAAGACCAGCGGCGGCGGACATCCTGTTTCTCCGTGGGGTCAGCTGGCCAAGGGCAAGAAGACCAGACGCAAAAAGAAGACATCCAGCAAATTTATTACTGACCGGAGGAAGAAATAATGGCTAGATCAATTAAGAAAGGTCCCTATGTTGCAGAGTATCTCCTGGAAAAGGTGGAGAAAGTCAACAAAGAAGGGCGCAAACGCGCGATTCAGACTTGGTCTCGCCGTTCCATGATCATTCCTGACTTCGTCGGACATACTTTCAGCGTTCACAACGGTAAATCTTTTATCACCGTGTTCGTTACTGAAAATATGGTTGGACACAAGCTTGGCGAATTCTCGCCGACCCGTGTATTTAAAGATCACGGCGTAGTCAGCGGTAAGTAAGCTTACCCGAAGTCGAGATATTTCAGGGCATCCGCAAGGATGCCCTTTTTTATTTACCGGCTTCAACTTTTTTTCACGAAAATGACGGGATAACTATTGACAGAAATTAAAGCACGTGGTATAATATGGTTATCAGCGGTAATGTATGGTAAGTTTTTGACGCATTGCAATGATCTTTGATTGGAGTATTGATAATGTCTACCGGATCAGGATTCTTAATCAGGCAATATGCCTACGATCTCGGGCGCAGCAATCCCGGCAAGGAAGTTAAAATACTTTCAGAAAGAGACTTATGCAAAATATATGCGGTCAGCCGCCCGACGGTGAGAAAAGCACTTGACGAACTGGTCGCGGATGGCTATCTAGTTATTCGCAAAGGATTAGGTACATTCACTAATCCGGGAATATTTCCCGGACATAAGATTCCCGGCAGCAATCTTTCCATTGGCATAATTGTCGGCGGTGGTAAGCAGGTGACATACACAGATTATCTTTGGCCGATCATCTGCGCCGCGGGAAAAGTAATTACCGATGATTTCGGCAGCGTGAGAATCCTGCAAATGGTGCATGACGACGAGCAGGCGGCCAAGGAAATTCAATTGCTGAATCTGGACGGCATTATCTGGGTGCATCCTTTTCCGGATCGGACAGGGCTGATTCACCAGCTTCAGGATTCCGGACTGCCAATAATGTGTATCGGACACCATCCGGATGATGAAAATATAAATAATGTAGTAAACGACTACTTTCATATTGGTTATATTGTTGCCGAATATCTGCTTGCCAGAGGGCATCGTAATATTCTATTTATAAAACCGGACGATACCTGGTCTGCACAACTGCGTCTGGAAGGGTTTAAAAAAGCCTTTGCCGATAAAAACCTGAAATATGATAATAAGCTGATTCTCGACAATCCATCAGAAATTACCGAAGACATCCAGAAGATGTTGCGGTTCGAAATGGACTTTACTGCGAGTTTTGCATTTGGCTGGAGCGTCTGGGATGTTGTTGCCGCTTTAAAGTCCAAATGGAGCGAAAATTTTGCGGAAAAATGTGAAATTGTCAGCAATACCTCCGGTTGCGGAACTTATTTGAATTGTCCGATAGTTGAAATTGACGCAGAAAAGCTTGGGAAAATTGCCGCAAAAAAATTGATGGAACTGGTTTCCGGCAGGATTTCCGGCCCCGTCAGAATAACTTTAAAGCCGGAAATGAAAAATACCGCCAATTAAATAGAACCGAGATAAAAACCC
>JBAWXM010000024.1:0-27612 GCA_037144075.1 Lentisphaerota bacterium
GCAACCGCTTTGCGGCGAGTGTCTTGCGGTTGTATTTTTCCGTTCCTCCTTCAGGCGATATTCATATCGCCAATCAGTCGGATCGAAAAAATCCAATCCACAATCCGACTCGTCTATGTTAAATTTTCAACCTAATAGAGTATCTAATACTCCAGCTTTTGTACACTTTTTTCATACATAATACCCGGAGTAAAATATACTCCCGGCATCCGGAGAGAAAACTGGCGTAACTGCTTTTTTTTTAAGTTTTTTTATTTTTTACATTTGCATTTCCTGTGCTTGTATGGTATTATGTTAATCAGTCGTTGAAGCTTATCAAATTTAAGATTTTGACCTGATTTAATTTCACAAGACAAGATTCAGTTTATCTTATTCCCGGATTATGTATGGGCTGAGGTAAAATAATCAGAACAATTTTTCCGTTTGCTGTTTAAAAACAGGCGGCATGATTTACTCCAGGTGTAACATTCAGGAACAATTTTTCAATTTGAAGCATCACGGCGGAAGAACATAATTGGAGAGATTTTCTGATGATAGCGGCTCTGACCGGAAGTATAGGCTGCGGAAAAAGTACTGTTCTGGAAATATTTTCCCGGCTGGAGTGGTTTACACTCAGCGCAGACAGGATATGTCACGACCTTTACAATTCCGGTGATCTGAAATTCAATGGAACGATTGCTGAACGCTGGGGAGCGGGCATCATCAACGCTGACGGCGCTGCCGACAGAAAGAAAATCGCCGCGATTGTTTTCAATGACAGAAAGGAATTGGACTGGCTAAATTCAGTATTACATCCGATTATCATGGATAGAGCCGGGCAATTGATCGCCAGCGTCAATAACAAGTTTGTGCTTTTTGAAGTGCCGCTGCTTTACGAGGCGGGAATGGAAGGGCGTTTTGAGTCTGTAATCTGCGTCTGGACATCCGCCGCGAACCAGCATAAGCGTTTGAAAGAGCGGGGATTCGATGAAAAGGACATCCGGCTGCGGGTGAATAACCAGCTGGCTTCGGATGTAAAACTGGAAAAAGCCGATTACGGCCTGATCAATGAAGGCTGTGTCGGGTTACTAAACGAACAATGCATAATTCTTAACCATCAAATAAGGGAAGAACATGGAAGACAAAGATAAAATCACCAACGAGAACGACGAGGTCCGTCCGAAAAGACGCGGGCGCCCTCCGAAAAAGACAGAAAATGTCTCTGACCTGAAATCCTCCTCCGGTACGAAATCAAAGAATGCGCCATTACCGGAGAAATCCATGGACGTCAAATTGAACGCTGTTCCGCCAGCCGCGGCAACTCACGAAACAACGAATTTTTCAATTCATGCCGAGCCGCAATATCATCCGTCTCCGGTCGAGGCATCTGAAGAAATTGCGCGTCTGATCGGCGACGACGTCGCCGATATCGAGCCAGTCATCGCTGTCGATGTTCCGGAAGAGCCCGTGCTGGAATTTGTGGCGGAAGCTGCGCCGCCGGTTGCAGCTCCGGAAAAACCTTCCCCTGAAAGAGCCGCGCCGGAAAGGCACGGTCTGCCGAACCAGCAGCAGGACAGCAAAAGGCACAGCAACGGCGGTAATGTCAACAACGGCAACGGCAACAATGGCAATGGCAAAAAACAACAGGACGATCAGCAGCGCGACCGGGTTACCACCAGTCTGAATATCAACGAGCTTCAGGGCAAATCCATGCTTGAACTCGCCCAGATGGGAACGGAACTGGGAGTCGAAGGCATCGGCGCTCTGGAAAAATCCACATTGATCTTTGAAATCCTGAAGGCCAATGCCGAAAAAAGCGGCCAGATGTATGGCAGCGGTTATCTGGAAGTTCTGCCGGACGGCTTCGGTTTCCTGCGGTCTCCCGGCTATAGTTATCTGCCGTGTTCCGAAGATATTTACCTGAGCCCGTCGCAGATTAAGCGCTTCGCCCTTAAAACCGGGGATTTCGTCGGCGGTCAGATTCGTCCGCCCCGCGAAAAAGAACGCTTTTTCGCCATGCTCAAAGTGGAGAATATCAACCACGATTCTCCTGATCGTAAAAAAGAAATTATTCCGTTCAACAGCCTGACACCGTATTTTCCGACACAACGGCTGGTGCTGGAAGTTGACCCGAAAGAGTTTTGCACCCGGGTGGTGGACCTGGTTTCCCCAATCGGCAAAGGGCAGCGCGGCTTGATCGTGGCACCTCCGAGAACCGGTAAAACTGTGCTGCTCCAGAAGATGGCCAACAGCATCAGGAAGAACAATCCGGACGTGACGCTGATCATTCTGCTGATTGACGAGCGCCCGGAAGAAGTGACCGACATGCAGCGCTGCGTTAACGCTGAAGTCATCAGTTCCACTTTCGACGAGCCGCCGGAACGGCATGTTCAGGTTGCGGAAATGGTTATCGAAAAAGCCAAGCGCCTGGTCGAATATAAGAATGACGTAGTGATCCTGCTGGACAGCATCACCCGTCTGGCCCGCGCATATAATACGCTCCAGCCGCACAGCGGGAAAATTCTTTCCGGCGGGGTGGACGCCAATGCTCTGCACAAGCCTAAACGCTTTTTCGGCGCCGCCAGAAATATCGAAAATCACGGCAGTCTGACGATTATCGCGACCGCCCTGATCGAGACCGGAAGCCGGATGGATGACGTAATCTTTGAAGAATTCAAAGGCACCGGCAACATGGAACTGCACCTTGACCGGCGTCTTTCCGACCGGAGGATCTATCCCGCGATCAACGTTGAAATGAGCGGAACGCGCCGTGAGGAACTGTTGCTGCATCCCGATGAACTGCAGCGCGTCTGGACATTGCGCAAGGCGATGAACGGAGTTCCGCCTGCTGAAGCGATGGAATTGTTAATCGGCAAACTTAAGAAAATACCAACGAATATTGAATTTCTTATGACTTTGCAGGTTTGACAACCGGCACTTTTAACGTTATGATATTTACTGAAAAATCAGCGGACGGCTGCGGGTAAGGCAGCCGCCGCAAAAACTGAGTTTAAGGACGTTCTCAATATGGACGATGGAAAAAAGAAAATTATCATTTACTTTTTTTACTTGATTGTTTTGATGCTGATAGTATCCTCCGCCATTTTAATCTGGCCGGTTTACCGCAAGTATCAGAAACGTAAGAGTAATGTTGCTGAACTCAGAGAACTGGCCGCACTGAAAACTGCAGAATCCGTAAAGCTGAACAAGGAAGTTTACGGGCTTGAGCATAAACCTGCGATTGTCGAAAAAGTCGCCAGAGAAAAATTCGGACTGTGCCAGGAAGGTGAGTCAGTGATGCGTTATAAAGAGCAGCCCAAACCGGAAAATAAATAAAAAGCGTTGTTTTTTGAGGATTTTTAATAAAAATAAAAAAAAAAGCAAGATTTTTCAATTTAATTTTAGTTTACATTTTGAATTTGAGATAAAAGTTCTTATATTGAGTAGTTAGGTAATTTAAAAATTATTAAGGCAAAATTAAGCCATAAAAAAGCGAGGAGGCTTTAAGTGAAAGTCAAGGTTTTTCTGATTCTAGTCGGGGTTGCAGCATTGCATTTGCTGTTAATTGCAGGGTTCGCTATCACTGGTGGTTGTAAAGGACCGGAAGTCTTTGCTGACCGCAAATACATTCCCGTGGAAGGCGGAGCAGCGCCAACCGCCGCCGCTACTGAAACTAAGCCGGACGTAAAAGCGGAAGCAGTCAAGCCGGAAGTTAAGCCGGAAGCGGTTAAGCCGTTGCCTGAATTCCCTGTGGAAAAGCCAGTTAAGTCTCACGGAAAGTCCATTGCTGCCGGTAGCAGTTATACTGTTCAGTCCGGAGACACTCTTGGAAAAATCGCGAAGAAAGCCGGCGTAAGTGTAAGCGCTCTCGCCGCCGCCAATAACATGACGGTTCAGAAGCCGCTGAAAATCGGCCAGACTCTGACCGTTCCCGGCGGTTCTGCTGTCGCGGCGTCAACTTCAGAAGAAACTAAGAAGCCGGTTCACAAGAAAAAGACTGAAGCCAAAAAAGATGTTGCCAAGAACGGCAAAGACGCCAAGAAAGAAGACACTGCCAAGAAAGAAGACACCAAGGCGGATGCGACTAAAGATGCTGCCGCAGCTTCCGCCGACAGCAGTTCCTATACTGTAAAACATGGTGATAACATTTGGACAATCGCCAAGAAGTTGAAAGTCAAAGCCACTGATTTGGCCAAGGCTAATAATATTTCCACCAAAACCACTCTCAAGACCGGACAGAAGCTGGTTGTTCCCGGCGCTGCCAAGAAAGCTGACGCTTCTGCCGAAGCAACTGCCGATACCAAGAAAGCAGATGCAGCCGCTGATGACATCCTGAAAAACGTTTCCGATCCTACTGCCAAACCGGTTGATCCTACCGCCAAGCCGGTGGATTCAACAACTGCCGCACCGGCTGAAGCGAAAGCTGCTCCCGGCGCCGCAGCAACAACTGCTCCCGCCGCAGTTGCGCCGATCGGCAAGACTGACACGGTTGAAGTTTCAAAGGATATTGAAATTGGAAAGTTTGCTCAGCAGTACGGAATCAAAGTTGACGACATCAAAAAACTCAATACTGATCTCCCGAAAGACGGCATCCTGAAGGCTGGTAAAATCATTATTATCCCCAGCGCTGAATAATCTTTTACTGACAATACTTAAAGTTCAAACGGTCATCGCCGTTTGAACTTTTTCATTTACAACGGAATATGTCAAGCAAATCAATCAATAACTTAGGCATTATCATTGCCGCCGGCGGTTCCGGCATAAGATATGGTTCCGGCAATAAACTGTTTGAAATGCTGGACTCCAAACCTTTGTTTATTCATGCCGTGCTCAATTTTCATGGTTGCTGCCCGGATTCAAATCTGGTATTTGTTGCTCCAGAATCCGAGCTGGATAAATTTTATTCAATCACGGCGGAGTATCTTCCAGATAACAGGATAATATTTACTGCCGGCGGCTGTTCGCGCGGACAGTCGGTTAAAAACGGGCTTGCGATGCTCGGCGGCAATGTTGAGTATGTTGCTGTTCATGACGCCGCCCGCCCGTTAGCCTCTGCTCAACTGCTGATTAAATGTCTGGAAACTGCGGCACGGCACGGTGGGGCAGTACCGGCCAAGCCGGTGACGGATACGATAAAAAGATCCGGGGATTCAGGCATAATCATTGAAACAGTTGACCGGTCGGCGTTATGGCGGGTTGAAACGCCGCAGGTATTTCCATTCGCCGGACTCAGGGCGGCTTACAATCTTGCGGAAAGAGACGGCATGGAATTTACTGATGATGCCGGAGTAATGGAATATGCCGGACTTCCGGTGCATATCGTACACAATCCTGACAATAATATTAAAATAACTTATTCAGAAGATATCGGATTGCTGGAATATATCAAATTACATCGCTAATTCGAGCCTTGTTTATCTTCAGTTTAATTTTCTCTTTTTTTGACCAGTTCCTGCATTTCCGCCGGGGTAATTTCTTCGACGCGGACATTGTCGAAATAGTAAACTGCCGGCGGCCAGTAGGGGTGAATGCGAACTTTCATTTTTATTGTTCCCGGTGATCTTTCAGTAGGATTGAATCCGATGGAATATGTTTGCCATTCATTTTCTTTGCCGCCTTCCGGGACGAGCCTGGTCTGGTAGGAATTGGTATAATAGTCCTTTACCGGATGTTTTCTGAACCCTTTTATCCAGATAATCGGGCTGAGGTTTCCTTTATAGTCTACGCTCAATTTATAATTCTGTCCCGGTTTAACCGTGATCATAATTGAATCCAGTGCAACCCCCTCCACTGTTTCATTGGCGACGGTTTTAAGCGGCTCTTTCGGGAATATTGGTTCCGGCGGTTTGAGCTTACTGTCGATCTTGCGTTTATTCTTCCATTCCAGCACCTGGTCGTTGCTGACTCTGGTGTCCATTTTTAGAACCCGTCCCCGTCCATCTTCGGAAACCCAGAATGAGGTTAGTCCGTCGGTTTTTTCCCAGTTAGCCGCATTGCTTTCGCCTTCGTCAAAATTACCGTTGGGCAAAAGATTTTCTCCTGCGCTTAGACACAGCAGTCCGGAAATTGCGGCGAGCGTGAATAGCGTTATTTTTTTCATTCGTCTGCCTCCGATGCTAATGCTTTGAAATAACGGCCGACATACTCTTCATAGCCTGCCGGGACTTTTTCCTGTTGTTCGAATTTCACGGTGAATGCCTGATGTTTGCGCTGCTTCATGCTTTCCTCTTCAGACTTCACGGAAGAGTCCAGGGCGGTTTTGGCATGTCTGAGAGCTGCGGCCATTTCGCTTCTTGTCCGTCCGATGTCAACACCGCCGTTAATGCCGCCCTGCTCGATCTGCCGCATTTTATCGAGCGCTTCGCGCAGATCGCCGGTTGGCAAATTGCGGTCGGATAGTTTTTTTAGCAATGCCTGTGTCCGCTGTTTGAGTTCGCCCTGATTACCGGTCAGTCGCTGACTGATGTCCTGATCCTGTTCCGGAGTTACGCCTGAGAGACCATCATCGCCGAGGCCGGATTGTTTGCCGCCGCCGGAAACGCCGCCTTGAGCGTCTTTGGATTTATCATCGACAGTACCTTTCTCAAAAGGTGATTGTGTCAGTCTGGTCGGGGTTTTTCTGCCACCTTTGCCGGTGGCTTCTTTCTCCACGAACTGCCCGGATGATTTACCGGAGCGTCCTTCGCCGGAACGTCCGCCGACTTCGTTATTATTGGGCAGTACGTTGCCGGTGATGCCTTTGGCCTGCATACTGTCAATATTACCATCTGCAACACCCCAGCCAAGAGCTGCATCGGTGTCCCAGGTGAATGAATTGGTGGAATCCTGAGTCTCATCGCCCATATCCTCCTCTTTTTCGATCAGGTCGCCGATGATGTCGGTGAGTTCTGTTGGCAGATCGGTTAGTTTGGTGTCATTCATTTTGCCGTCTTCCTCGGCATTCCATTTGATATTATCCTGCTTGTCGGCCAGCCAGCGTTCGAGGTTGGCGGCAATGGATTGAGCGCTGCTGGCGGCAGTGTCTTCGGCCAGTGTGGCAATTTCAATATTTTTTTTGCTTTTCAATGCATCGCCGGCCTTTTGCAGTTCTTCATACATCTCGACGAATTCATCCGCCATTGCGGAATTGGAGAAATCCTGGTTTTGCTTCTTTGACAAGTCGTTGAAGGCCGCCTTGAAGAATTGCGCCCATTCCGCTTCGCGCGACGCCAGATTGCCCAGCAGTTTTTCCTCTTTATCGCTCCAGTCGTCAGTTTTCCTGGGATCGAGAGCTTCAGTGTCCTTGATGATCTTCCGCTGATCCTTGACGAACTCGTCAAGTTTGGATTTCACCTGCTGCAGTTTATCATAAAACTCTTTTTCCTGTGCTTCATCTTTTGCCTGTTCCTGCTGTTTTGCCTCCTGCTGCTTTAAAACCGCCATTGCACCCAGCAGCTTCTGAAGCTGTTCGATCAATTTTGTCTGGGCGAGAACGATTTCATTGACTTTTACCGTAGATTTTGGATTATCTCCATTTGCGGCCAGATTGCCCGTCATCTTCTGCAGATCTTCAGCGGCGCCGTTTTTTATAGCGGCAAGAGTTTCGGCAAAGTTTTTCTTCAGCAGGTTTTTATTAACCATGGATGCTGCTTCGGTCTCGGCCTTTGCCAGGATATTCGTGACATTTTTCTGATCATTGCTCAATTGGAATGCTTCGTTTTTCCGGAAATTTTTGATCTGAGCAGAAACCCAACTGCGGGTTGACTGCTGCAGATTTAACGTCTGGAAAAGTAGCGCGTAGAGTTTTAAATCTCTGCCTTGCCCGATGCTGTCTTTTAATTTTTCCACCAGGTCAACCACATGAATCGTGATCGGAACCGGGGTAATTCCGGTTTGTCCCGGCAAATGGTTGTCTGTGGCGACAATATTAACTTCGGCGCTGCCGCCGGCAGAAAATAAGCCTGGAATAATTTTCAGTGAATATATCTCCTTTACATGACTCTGCGGTTGGATGTCGTATCTGAATTCCTTGATTGTCGCTTTCCTGTCGTTTACCGAAACTATTACCGCCAGACGATCTATGCCGAAATCATCTTCCGCCGAAAAATAGAGCTGGACAGTCTGGCCGAAACCCGCTTCGATGTTAGTTTCCCGGTTGAGAAACCTTACTTGCGGCGGACGGTCATTTATCACTTTGAAATCGCAAGTCCAGGCATCCTGGTAAAGTACTCCGTCGTTTCCTTGAATGAACGCATTCGCGGAAAGGTTCTTATCAAGTTTAAAGGTCAGCGGAGATTTGGCATTTTTGATTGAGCCGTTAATGTTTAATCCGCAAATCATATTGTCAGGCGGCACTGCGGTAATATTTATGGAGGAACCTGAAATCGCTGATATTTCACGGATATTTGCTCCGCAGGTTTCGGCTTTCAGCCGGGTATATGGCGGTGGATTTACGGTTACGGCGAGTTGTTCAAAACGCGGTTTATGCTTGACTATGACTTTAAAATCCATGCTTGATTCATTGCCGCACTGGACTGAGTAGTTAAGGTCTGCGACCAAATTCTTTAAGATGAAAATGCCTTTGCCTTCCTGTGAATCCATTGGATATAGAATAGGGACGCCTTCACCTTTAATCAATATCTTCAAACTGCCTCGGCGCTCCCCGTCTCTGAATGCGTCAGCAGTTATTTTCAGGTCGGCGCCTTCCGGCACCAGCGTATCGCCCGGCGAGACTTGAAACTGCGTGAAGTTAAGCGAGGCAAGTTGCGCATGCGGATCAGTGAACCGCAATAGCGCGTTGACGGCGTAACGGTGGAACGGAACGAAATATAATAAAGTAACACCAGAAATAATTAGAGAGTACCAGAATATCCGGCGGCAACTGCGGTTTTGCCAGAGTCCTGAAATCGTCATTTTTGAGCAGCGGGCATCCGCATATGATAAGAACATTTTTTTCATCAGCTCCGGCATGTCGGCGTCATTTTTAAAACATACTGCGTTAACCAGCGAATTATCTCTGATTTTAAACCGTTTTTCCAGTTCCATCGCTGCCTGTTTGTCGGTCAGTTTAGCGGCCAGCAGTTCCCTTACGGTTTTTATCGTTAAGCCGATGTTGAGCACAACCCAGCAGCATGCTAGAAACATTCTGGTTCCGGACGAAAATCCGGTGAAATTATCAAAAATGAGCAATATGGCGATGGTCACCAGATTAACTGCCGCCAGGCGGCAGAACGCCTGGAATGCCGCCTGGTTCAGATTGCGCATTTTCAGCTTAATCAAGGTTTCTGATAAATTTTCCGGCATTGCCGTCCTGCTCCGCGTTAATGGTTATGACAGTTCCGGGTTTCACCGCCTCGAGCTGTTTAAACATGATGAGTTTGCGATTATTCTCTCCGCCCTGCTGTTTCTGCCGCAGCATGATATAGCGGCGGTCTATCTTCCATTCACTGCCGGCCAGATGCCAGCTCCAGATATCCAGATGCCACAGAAATCCGCCGTTTAAATGTTTTTTTGCGTCGTAAACGTCAGCGCGGCGGAAATACGCCAAAGTCTTGGTGAATGAAGTACTGCCGGCTAGACCGAGTATCCAGCGTTCCTTAAAGAAATCATCTGCCAGCGGGAATACTTTCTTCAGTTCCGGCATAGCGTTTTCCGGCAGCGGGGAACCTTTCAGATTTTCCGGTCCGTCGCCGGACATTCCGGCGAGTACATGAGAGTCGGTCAAAATGAATACATCATATGTCCCCGGCAGCAGATTTTTGAATTCAAAAGAGTTGTCTTTTACGCTGGCGAAGCATACAGTCTCCCGCTGGTTGTCCAGCGCCGATACTTTCAACAGTCTGCCGTAGCCTTTTACAGTTCCGGAGACAGGGGATGTTGGAATTTCACGGCGTTCTGTAAAAGTTATTTTGACCGGATAGACGATGTCGCTCATGGTTTGTCCAATTTCGCCTTTTTCCTGTTTATTCAGGAATATTTTTTTAGGTCCTTCGCCTTTGAAACGGAAAGGCAGCGAGATGATATGGCCGCGAACAATATGCCCGTTTGTCAGCAGCACTTCCGTGCCGAAATTCATGAATGGATAAGTTCCATCAAAATAAATTTTGTCGACTTTGCCATCTTCCTTGTACTTCCATGGTCTGTTCATTTCCTGTTTTTCGATTATCTGGCTGATGGAAATGATATCCTCCAGAAGTATTTTCCGTTCATAGGCTGACCCGTCCGGAATCATGGTTAGCGGACGGCTGCCGAGGATAGCCAGTTCTCCGTTAAGCGTTTTGCCGTCGGACATTTCGATATCCGCCTGATGCCATTCTCCGGCGGATGCGGCGGCGGCCAGCAGCATAAAGAGCATGGTTTTTAATGTTTTCATCATAATTTTACCTCAAAAAAGGTTGAACCTCCTGCGCAAATACCATCCTGCGACCAGAAAAACTAGCAGCGCCGAGAAGAAGAACGGCGTTTCAAATACCGGATACCATTCCCGTTCGATATCATTTTTCTGGATTGTTCCCAGCACATCTTTGATCAGCGCCGGTTTTTCTTCGATGCTGTAAATGCGCCCGGACGTGCAGAATTTTAGAAAATTATCGCTGGTTGCTTTAAGGTCATAATTCTCGCTGATCGCATCGCCGGCAGTTATGGCCATGTAACGCTTGCCGATGTTTCCGGTTTTATTGCGGCAGACAGTCTGCAGGATATATTTGCCGGGTTTCAATTCGGGAAATTCGGCGGTATATAACTGACCTTCGCGGGATAGAGTAAGCGCTGCCGCGGCAATTTGACTGTCCGCCGGATATATTGTGGATTCAATTTTCAAATCCGGCGCGTTTTGTTCCGCATCAGAGAGGCCTGGCAAGGCAGTGACTTTCAGCTTTTCTCCAGGCAGCAGTTCGCTGCTGTTGACTGTGACTTTCATCGCGTCATCGCGGCTTGAGCCTGCATATGCCAGCATCTGTTCCCAGAAAGTGCGGAAATTCATGTCGCGTTGACTGCCTTTCCCCCATAGATGCAGCGAATTAGTCAGTACGGCAATGACTTTGCCGCGCCCGTAGGGGAGGGCGACTACCAGCGGGTAGCGGCCTTCGCCTTCTGCCCGGAGCAGTGTTTCCGCGCCCTCCTTAACGCTGTCCACCAGGTTAATCCCTTTAATCAATTCGGTATCTCCGCTGCACAATTCCGCCAGTCGTGACGAAAAGCTGCTCTTGCTATGTTCCGGCGGCGCAATTTTGAAATTTCCTGAAACAAACTGAATTTTAGCGCTTCTTACCGGCATGATTGCCGCCAGCGGCGAAGATGGCTGCAACTGTCCGAAAGAGTCAGCGCCGCCGAGCAGAATCAGATTGCCGCCGCCGGAGACGTATTGTTCCAGCGTCAGGCTTTCCGCATCGCTTAAAAGTCCATCGCGATTGCTGCCTAGCACAAATACATCGCATTGCTTCATTGCCGCCGGGGTTGCGGGAATGCCATTTTTGAATGCCTGGTCAATGTCCGTGCCTGATATGTTGTAGTTGTCTGCTTTCAACTTGTATAATGCGGTGAATTTTTTCCCGCTGTTGAGCAGCAGGCGAACCAGCGGGCGGAAACTGTTGGTCAGTACCGGGAAGTAGCACACAGTTTCGTTTTTGCCTTCTTTGACTTCAATCGTGATTTCACGTTCATTGTTAAGGTATCCCGCTTCATTGGCGAGACGGTTTAGTTTCAGCATCACTGTATGAAGCCCTGGCGCCGCAAAAGAGCTTTTGAATTCGACAATTCTCCTGTCTCCTGATTTCAGCTCGAACTTCTCTGTTTTTTCCAGCTTACCGTCAACCATGATTTTTAATTCAACTGACGCCGGAGCTTTAAATCCAGTAAGTGCGACGGGAATATTCATGTTCATTTCTTCATTGGCGCGTAGCGATTCCGGCGCTTGAAACTGATCCATCCGGAGATCCGGGGCGTCATTCATTTCAGATCCGAATTTTACCGCGAATACCGGCAGTCCGGCATGGGCGCCGCTGAATTCGGAATGGTCAAGTCCGTCAGAGAGTAAAATTACAGCGGCGGTGCGGGAGAAGCCGATATCTTTATCGAGGGTATTGAATGCTCGTTTAAGGTCGGTGCCGCCCTGTCCATTGTATGTTTGCAGCAGTTTGCTGTCAGCCTGAACCGCCTTGCTGCTGAATACATATGAATGTTTCTGACAGTTGCTGAAATCCGTCCGGTTCAGATTTGCCAGAAAGTCTTTGGCTGATTCCAATCTGCTTTTGCCGCCGGGCATATCGGCGGTATTCATCGAACCGGAGCCGTCAAGCAGGAATATTATATTTGAGCGCTGGCGGTTTAATTCCCTGATTACGATTCCAGGATTTAGCAGCATCGTGATTGCGGCGGCAATTGCGGCCAGCCGCAGAACCATCAGAATGAGTATGCGCCGCGGCGTGATATCCAGGCCGTAACGCGCGGTATACCAGACTGCGGCAAAAGCGGCTGCGCCGGACAGCAGGATCAGCCAAAGCGGAATCAGCGGATAGAATCTCATGATTTTTTTCTCCCGCTGATGATTTTTTTAATTCCTTCACGCATCATGCCAGGGTTGCCGCCGAGGACAAATTCCGCGGCAATCAGGATCAGCGCCAGAAACAGCAGCACACCGGAAAGATCGGTGCCGCTGCGCAGTTTGGTCACTTGACTTGTTATATCCGCGCCGATGTCAAGCAATGCAACCGGAGAATCGAAAAATGATTTGATGTCGTCTGAATCGCTGAGGCCGACTACGCTTTCGGAACTGTCCGGCCTGGCGACGGCGGCTTCATATTCAGCGTCACTGAAAAGGATTACGCCGGGCAGCCAGTTATCGGCGAAAATACATTTGCCGTCTTTGTTCTTTAATTCTCCGCTGCGCCCGTAAGTGGTCGAAAAACTTATTTTACCACCGTACAGTTCGATATTTTCGCCGCAGACGGAACTAATGCTTTTTTCGCTGTTGCCTGCGGCATAATTAATCAACGCTGATACTGCGACAGGGAAAGATTTAAGAAGCGGCCAGTTGGAGAAGTCGCGGCGCAGATCGAAAGACAAAGCAATCCATTTGCCTTTGCCGGACGGCTGTTCGATGATCATTGGGTCTTCTCCATTTAGCGCGATAACATTGCCTGCTGGATAACGTATCTGCTGAATTTTGCGCCACTGGATCAAGTCAAGCTGCAACAGGGTATTTAACTCGGATAGCGGTTTATTGAAACGCAGGCCGCTTTTGTTGAACGGTACAACCGTGCGGCAGACATTATAGATTTTGTAATTGGACGCCTTTGAAAGAGACGCATAAGTTTCCTGGCTGGAGTTGCTTAACGGCAATGTAATCAGGACTCCGCCATTGTCCATGTAGCGCCGGATAAGCATCGCTTTATCGTCCGGCAGTTTTTCGCTTTGCGCCAGCCACAATATATGGATTTTTTTCAAATGTTCGGCGTTAAGGCTGTTAAGATTGACTGTTTCAGTTTTGATTCCGAGCGCAGGATTGTCTTTGACCGGATCAATTGCAAAGCGCAGGAAATAGAATGGATCCGGTGCGTTGTCGCTAGTCTCTCTTGTCAGCAGGACATTAATGCAGCCGGAGACGTTGAAAGTGAAGAATGCCTTGTCGTCCAGCGGAATATTTTCATCGGTTATTTTTATGCATCCAATAATTCTACCGCTGCGCACCGGTACAAATACGAACCGGTCAGAGGCTGAATTACGCTCTTTAACGGTCAATTGCCTGGTCTGAGCTATTTTTCCGTCAATCTCTAATTCCACCTTGACATCTTTTGCGTTTTTGCCGTGATTTATGATCTTGTATGGGATATTTACTGTCCGGTTGATGATTTTCGGAGTTGAATTCAGTTCTATTCCCTCGACTGAAAGATTTTCGCTGCTGCCGTTGAACGGTATGCAGAAAATCCGGCAGTTCTCAAGCGGAGCAGTGCTGATGGCGCGAGAAGGTTTGTTATTTTTCTGGAAATCTGAAAGAATGTAGATTTCCCGGTTAAGTCCGGAAGATTTGCGCAACTGGTCGATTGCGGACTGCACGGTGGCGCTCATGCTGCCTGTGGCGGCAGTGATCCGGGCCTGACGCACCTGTTTCAATACTTCCGCCTTGTCCCGCGTCTGGTTAATGCCCTGCCTGCCGGATAGAAACACCAGTGAAACACCATCATCGCCTGACAGCGAATTCAGTATTTCCTCCGCTTTGCGTTTAGCGAAGTCAAACGTGGTTCCGCCTGCGGAAAGATTGCACTGCATTGACATTGAATCATCTAAAATTATTACTGCTTCGGTGCTGCCGCCGGGGATAAAGTTGAACCGCTTGAAGAAGATATGAGAAAGAGCCAGAACCAGCAGCAGAATTATCAATATCCGCAGCGCCAGCAGCAGTATCTCAAAAAATTTGCGCCGGTAGGCAAAGTAACGCTCCTTTTTGACAAAAAACAGCAGGGTGGAGAAATGAACACGGATTTTGCGGCGTTTAAAGAAAAGATGCAGTACCACCGGCAGCAGCACTGCCGGTAACGCCCACAAAAATATTGGATTGCTGAAATCCATCAGAACATTGCCTCCCGTTTGGAGAAGTATGCTGACAGCGCCCGATCGAACGGAGTTGAAACAGTTAAAGTTTCAAATGATATTCGCTGGCTGTCGCAGAAATTTTTCAATTCGAGATTATAACGTTTAAGAGCGTCAAGAAAGAAATCCCTGCTTGCCTCGCTTTCCAGATCCATCGTCTCGCCGGTTTCCAAATCTTCGAACTGGACCAGTCCTTTATATGGGAATTTCAGTTCATCATCATTGAGTATCTGGAACAGTATGACTTCACATTTTTTGAATGTCAGATGATGCAGCGATTTCAGAAATTCCGGATTATGATCGAAAAAATCGGAAAAGATGATGACCATGGATCGCGGCGGGATCTGTTCGGCGATGCGCTTGAGGCAGCCGCCTGCATCGGATTTTCCTTCCGGCGACAGATGCTCCAGCAGCTTCAGCAGCGCGATCAGATGCGGACGGGAATATTTACACTCGATAGCATTTATGATGGTATCGTTGTAGGTGAACAGCCCGCAGGCATCGCGCTGTTGATGCATCAGATACATGAACGCCGCCGCCATATAACATGCGTAGTTGAATTTTACCGGTACCGGTCTGTCTGAAGTCATTCCCATCGATCCGGATTTATCCAGCACGATGAACGAACGCAAATTGGTCTCTTCTTCAAAGCATTTAATATAATAACGGTCAGACCTGGCATAGGTCTTCCAGTCAATGTATTTAATGCTGTCCCCCGGCGAATACTTGCGGTATTCGGCGAATTCGGAGGAAAATCCATGATATGGAGACCGGTGCAGGCCGAGCATTCCGCCTTCCACCAGAGTTTTTGCCACCAGCTCGATGTTCTTTAGTGAATCGAGTGATTCAGGCGGCAGATATTTGTATTGGCTGCGTGCCATCAGGCATTATCTCCGTTTAGTTCTTTGGCTCAGGCACATGTTTCAACAGCATGCTGATAATTGTGTCCGGAGTAAGGTTATCTCCGGCGGCATGGAAATTGCAGGCTATACGGTGGCGCAGCACTTCGTGGGCGCAGCACCTGACATCGTCGCAGCAGACGTTGAAACGTCCGTTGAGCGCGGCACGGGCTTTGGCTGCCAGCATCAGATACTGCCCGGCGCGCGGGCCAGCTCCGAAACTCAGGTTCAGCCGGATGAATTCCGGCGCTTCCGGCGTCTCCGGACGCGAGAGCCTGGCCAGGTCGGCGCAATAGGATATCACATGGTCGCTGACCGGAATTGCCCGGACAACTTTTTGAAAATAGAGCAGCATCGGCCCGTTGATGATTTTTTCCAGTTTTACTTCACGGTTGCCGGTAGTCTGTTTCAAAATCTGAATTTCCTGTTTGCGGTCCGGATAATTCATCCGGATCAGAAACATGAAGCGGTCCAGCTGGGCTTCGGGCAGGGGATAGGTGCCTTCCTGTTCAATCGGATTTTGAGTGGCGAGCACGAAAAATGGTTCCGGCAGTACATATTTAACTCCGCTGTTGGTCACATGCTTTTCCTGCATGGCTTCCAGCAGTGCCGCCTGGGTTTTCGGCGGAGTGCGGTTTATTTCGTCAGCCAGCAGCAGATTGGTGAACACCGGTCCTTTTACAAAGCGTAGCTGTCTGCGTCCGCTACCCGGCTCTTCGTCAAGAATTTCAGTGCCGGTGATGTCTGAAGGCATCAGATCCGGCGTGAACTGTACACGTTTGAAGCTTAGTTCCAGCACCTGGCCGATACTCGACACCAGCAGCGTTTTGGCGAGGCCGGGCACTCCCAGCAGCAGACAGTGTCCGCCGGAAAGAATGGCAATCAGCACTTTGGCGACCGCCTCGTCCTGTCCGACGATTATCTTGGCGATTTCTGTTTTTACGGCATGGAACCCGAGTTTCAATTGCTCAATGTCCTTCATCAGGCTGTTTTCATCATAGGCCATATTTTTTTACCTCGTATTTCAATTTCAGTTTTTATTTTTTCAATTAATTTAGTTAATGCGTCATAAAATACGTTATCAGATTTGCTCCAAGTCGGAGGGCGGTTTCCGGGGAATAACATACACTGCCGGGACGGGATGTATTTGTCCAGCCGCCTGCGATGTCAACTGGACTGTAGATTAGTTTATAGCGCTCGCGCTCCCCGTCCCTGATTCCGTACAGCAGCGGCTTGCCGCAGCCCGGGTATTTTGTTGCGGCGGCATCGGAAAAACCGCTTTGCGCTAATTTGAACGGCCCTTTGGAAAACACCGGATCATTGTCCGGGATGCGTTCAAGCTGCCGGTCGGGATAAAGAACTCCGCAAATCTGTCTGACGCTGTTATCGAATTCGTTAAGGCCCAGCGAGTTGTTCAGCAGCAGAAATCCGCCTTTGTCCATGTATGCCCGCAAGTGCTCGATTTCCTGCCGGCTGATTTTAAAAGCACCGATGCCGCTGAGATACAGGAATGGATAATCATCCAGCGGCATCGAGGCGGGATCTATATATACTGGCATGGTTCCGGCATCAATATTGACATTTTTTGCCAGATAACGCATGAATTTGCTTTCGGCCCCCGGATCGGAATTCCATATTCCGCCGGTTTTGACCTGGGCGAAAACGATTTTGTCCGTGCTTGCTGTTTTGTCTTTGTCGCTGTAGGCTTCGCCGGCTGCGTAAGCCATGCCATTTTCAAACCAGCCGATGGAGTATGCGGTAAGATTGACTCCGATTTCAAGCGCGGTACGGTTCTGGTAAATTTTCGCGTCCGGGATCAGAGATGGTTCCGCGTTATCCCAGCCGCAGCCCATCCCGTAAGGCGAGATTACTGCCGCCAGCCTTGATCCGATGTAGACGCCGTCCATTGCCGGCTCGATAATCTGCCCGGTATTGGTTTTGGCGTTGTTTACCGCAATCAGCATGTGAAATACCGGGTGGTCAGGTTCAAGCCGTTTAATCGGCGCTTCCGGCAGTATTTTGTGAATTTCCTCCAGCGCTGACCGATAAAAATATGGCGAACCGACAATCGAGTCAAACCAGATCATGCCCCCGTCAAGCAGGTACTGTCTGAGTTTTCCACGCTCTTCATTGGTGAATTTAAGTGATCTGCCGCCGGAAAAATACAAGATAGGAATTTCTGAAGGAGAACCGTTGAAAGTGGCAAGGTCAACCGTCTGCACTTTATATTCCAGTTTCATGTAATTTTTGACTATGCGAAGCAGTTGCTGACAATCCGCCGGCACCATGTTCCAGTCGAATATTCTGCTGACAAGGCCGTTTTCCCAGGTGAAATCGATATAGCTGCCCCATACGACTTTGCCGATGAGCGCGGTCGGGCTGGGCGGACGTTTTTTTTCGGAACGGCGCAGCGGAGTAGCCGGTAACGGAAGCGGCGGCATTGCCTCTCCGCCCTGGCGGCGCTGCGCTTTGGCGGCCGGCGGTTTGCCGACCGGTTTCAGAAAATCATCTTCGCCGGCTGAAAGCGGCAGCGCCGCTCCGGCAAGCAGCAATCCGGAAATGAACACCGGCATGAACAGATTGTTTCTCATTTTCCATCCTCTTTGCGGACGATATCGTTGAGCATTTTAGTTGCTGAAACGGCTTCATGTGAGCGCGGGGCTTCAGTCAGAATATTGTTCAGGCATTCTCTGGCTTTGCGGTATTGCGATGATTTGCAATAATATTCCGCCAGCTCCAGATTTGCCGGTGCAGCTGTTGAGGCTGCGGGGTTCAACCTGAGCACGGTTTCGCAGCATACGGCGGCGCGGCGCGGCATTCCAAGATTTTTCAGTACTTTGGCCTTTATTAAAATCAGTTCAGGATTCAGCCTGGCTTCCGGCTGCGAGTTCTCAAGCTGTTCGATATAGGTCATGGCTTCGTCATATTTTTTCATGATCAAGCAGTTTCGAATGCTTATAGTCATGCCGCAAAGTATGATTTTCTGCTGGCGGTCCATCTTTTTATTCATGGAGTTCAGTCTGTCGTAAAGTTGCGAGGCTTCTTCAAGCCCTTTATTGAATAATGCGAGGTCGGCCTGAAGAATATCGAACAACTGTTTTGATTCAAATGGAATATATTTGCGGTCAATTTCGTTTAACTGCTTCTCCGCGTCGGCATTTCTGCCCGTGCAGTAGAAAAGCATCCGGGCGTATTCCATTTTAGCCAGAGCCAGGCATTTCGGATCTTTAATCAGAGCGAAAAATCTTTTAAACTCTTTTTCGGCCTCTTCATATTTTTCATTTTTCAGCAGATCTTCCAGTATAAATCTCTGGAAATAATTTAAAATTACATCCGGCTGGATGAGATTGTGTTTCTCCAGCAGCCTGGAATAAAATTCAACGGCCTGTTTTTTCATTTTAAGCAAAAGGACAGCGTTAGCGATAAAGGCATAACCTTCGTTCTGGATACCGATGGTCTTTTCCTGTTCCAGCGCCTCTATGACCATTTTTGCCGCTTCGTCATCCGGAATTAACTGCTGATCGAAGCGATATGCTGCCTCAATCTGCTGGGCGGAGCGTCCATTGCCGTCTTCAAGTACCGCCGGATACTTTCCTTGCGTGAAATAATAATGAATATTGCGGTTGCTCTGCGCGAGAGTTTTGTCCCCCCAATTCCATTTTGCCTGCCCGGAGACATTGGCCGGTTTGCAGATGATGCGGTACATCTGGAGTTTTTCCAGGTGAAGCATGGATTCATTCTCCCAGGAGAAGTCCGGCAGCGGATTACCCTGCATATCAAAGAGCGCACTCTGAGCAGCGTCCAGCACCGGCGTAAACATTTTATCCGGAATGATTGTCATGTTTTTATCGTTCGGGCGGCTGTAGGCGGCGATGGCATAATACGACCATTGACTGTTGGCATGGAGATATTCGAACCGGTGGATGCCCTTAGTCAGCTTTGCCGTCCCATTATGCGCACCGAAAAGACCTTCGCCAACCCAGTGCCTGCCAGGCCAGGCGGCAATGACTTTATTGTCAATCAGCAGAAATGATGCATCGGTTGAAGCCGTATAAAAGGTGTAATCTCCGTCTGCGGGAATATCGATAAAACCTTTATAGGTATGTATGGAATTCAGGTTCTGTGAATATGGATTTACTCCTGAATAAACTTTTTTAGTAAAGCCGCCGGCTGATGCTCCGCTTGCATTCCACAGTTTTCTGAAATCTTCAACGTTGTTGACTGTGGCGTCGGTGTTGAATGTTCTGACAAGGTGCAGCAGTCCGGAGATTTGCTCTGCTGTCTTCCTCGCTTCCGGTTCACGATAAAATTCAATGCTGAGCTCTTCGCCTGGAGAGCCGTCAAAAAAAACTGAAACTTGACTGCCCTGGCGCATCAGGACAGTAATGCCGCGCTCCTGCCCGCCGGCGTCAATCAGCCTGGCGCTTTTTATTTCATCCGGCATGAATAAAGTCAGTTTGGCGGAGCCTCTGGAATTGTCGGACGGCGCTCGTTTACCTGCGATAGTTATTTTGCGGCAGGAGTCAGGCATTGATGCGGCGAAAATTTGTATCATCGCCATTGTCAAGCAAAAAATAAAAATCATACATTTCATAATCTTAATCATAATCCTGAGATTTAATCAACGATTAATATAACGTAAATATAAGAATAATATTATCATGAAATCCAGTATTGCACGGTTTTTTTGATAATTCCGAGATATAACACAGTATTTTCAGATGAATTAAGCCGGACAAGACAAAAAAATGTTTATTGGGAGTTATTTTCATCATTTGTTATACAATTGATAATTTTTCCCGCGACCGCGGCTACTATCGGTTCTCTTAATATATCATCATGTTCAGAGTTAAAAGTATACAGTTCCATGTTTTTGCTCATGCGTTTCCATCCGTAATAAGGGAGCGGAATTTTACCTTTTAATGTTTCCTTTGCCATGAATAAAGATATTTTACCGTCATAATATTTTATGCAATAGTTTCCTTGTGCATTCATATTATGCCAGTAGACCGCTTTCATATTATTGATAGTCTGCTCGCCCCATGCATTGGCAAAACGTTGTGATATAAAATCAAGCTGCTCAAAATTTTGATTCTTCTGGAATTTGCGCTTGATTTTAAAGATTAAATAATTAACACAGTTGCGCGGCCCCCATTTGATCGCGGCAATAATAAGCTGCAAATATTTGTATGCGGACGGCTTGAGATAGCAATAAGTTTCCACCAGACCGAGAAACGCGACCTGCCTGCCCATTCTTTTTAATTGCTGCGCCATTTCATATGCGATAAGTCCGCCTAAACACCAGCCGCAGATAAGATATGGGCCTTCCGGATAGATTTCCATTATTTCAGAAACATAGCAGGCAGCCATTTCTTCAATGGATTTATGCGCTTTTTCCGGAGAGTTAAGTCCGAGCGACTGTATGCCGTAGACTGCCCGGTCATCAAGATAATGCACCAGATTTATATAGCCGAGAATGTCGCCCGGAGTCGTGTGAATCAGAAACAGCGGCGGCTTGCTGGTGGAAGTTCCGGCAAGTTTGACCACCGGCGACCAGACGTATTCCTGGCCTGAGCTGTTCCGGATGTAATTGCATATCGAGTTGATGGATGTGCTGTGATATAATTGTTCAAAAGGAATTTTTAAGCCGGTATGAGATTCAATTTCCATCAGCAATTTTATCGCTGACAAAGAGTCTACGCCTAATGTAACTAAACTGGCATCTGCATTGATATGCTTTCTATGTAGAATTTTTGAGAAAATCAGACGAAGCTGCATTTCCAGCGGACTCTGCGGTTCTGCCGTATCTGTCGATTCAGTATAACTCTCCAGTTGCGGGGACGGCAAGCCTTTGCGGTTGATTTTGCCGTTGGGAGTTAGCGGGATCGAATCTATGGCAATGAAATGAGCCGGCGTCATGTATTCCGGCAATTGCGCCATGGCAAATTCGCGGATATTGTTAATATCATAATTTTTTGTAAGCGGAACGAAGCAGGCTACTAATGTTTTGGAGCCTTTCTCATTCCACAATTTAACCGCAACGGCGCGTATGTCAGGATGCCTGGACAAAACCGTCTCTATGTCATCCGGCTCAATCCTGAATCCGCGGATCTTGAACTGCTCATCAATTCTGCCGGCAAAGAGCAGTTCGCCGTCCGGCGCGAAGACTGCCTTGTCGCCGGTTTTGTACATCCGTTCATTTTTAATGAACGGGTTATCCATGAACGCGGCGGCTGTTTCCGCCGGCTTGTTGAGATAGCCTTTGGCGACACTTCCCCCCGCGATATAAAGTTCGCCTTCAACGCCGGCGGGAACCGGCTGCATTAATTTATCCAGCACATAAACATGAGTGTTCGCTATCGGTCTGCCGATAGTTTCCAGGTTGTCTCCAAGCGTGGCGATGACGGTTGTTTCAGTGGGACCGTAAGTATTGATAACCCTGGTTTGCGGAACGTGTTTACGCCAGCGGGCAAAGCGTTCAGGAGATGCTTTTTCCCCGCCGATTACTACTAGCCTGACACAATCTGGAAATTCGTGATCATTCACCGCGCCGGCAAGTTCATGCCAGTACGAAGTGGGAAGGTTAAGGAGAGTAATATTTTTATGATTGATGAATGTGAAAAGTTTTCCCGGTGATTCCATCATGCCGTCAGGCATGAATATCAGCGTTCCCCCGGTCAGCCACGTCGGGAATATTTCCTCTATCGAGATATCGAATCCGAGTGTGCTGAATTGCAGTACGTTATCAGCGGCTGTAAGCGCATAATCTCCGATAACCGAATAATTGTGGTTTAGCAGGTTGCGCTGCGATACCATGACGCCCTTTGGAACGCCGGTTGAACCTGAAGTATACATGATATAAGCCGTATCGTCCATTGAAATATCAGATCCCGGCAGATGCGGTAAAACATCTCCGTCATATAGATGATGTTCTGACAAGTCAATGATTTTGATATACTTTGGAATGTTTTTCGGAATTTTTGCTTTGTTTTCGACCGCCGAAAGAATGATTTCAGTATCTGAATCGTAAATCATTGCTTCAATTCTTTCAGGAGACTGTCTTTGAATATCCAGCGGCATATAAGTACATCCGGTTTTGAAAATGCCGAGTATGGCAATCGCCATTTCAATTGATTTATCTGTCAGCACGCCAATGATCCGGTTGCTGCCGATGCCGTGCTTTAGCAAGTGGCCGGCCAGGCGGGTTGACCGATAATCCAGCTCACAATAAGTCAGCGAGTGTCTGCAGCTTGTTACCGCGATCTTCTCCGGATATTTTTCCGCCTGTTTCTCAAATTGCCGGATATATGGAGTCCGGAGATCAAAATCGCGCCCGGTCTTATTCCATTCATAGAGAATTTTGGATTCTTCAGCATCGCTCAGGATAGATATATTGCGGAGCGGAGTTTCAGGCGACCTTTTCAGGTTTGCGCAGAAATTTTGAAAACATTCGATAAATTCTTCGTTTTTCCGCTGATATAATTCTAATTCACAGTTGCCAGTGCGGCTCATTTTGACAATGAACTCAGTCCGCGGAATTTTATTCAGCTTTTTGTACCGGACGAAAATATCCAGATAGAAAGTTTTATTATTTAGAACCGTTTTAAGATTATTGTCTATAGATTCAAGATTCGCTCCCGCATTTTTCGACAGATCAATTTTAACCCGCATTGGCACAATCCTGGAGAAAATAGATGGAAAATCATCGCCGGCCGGGTAAGGTGTTTTTAATGGAATATCAAAATCCTCTTCACAGGAAATTCTTGCCAGAAACATTGCGAAGACTGCTAACGGGCCGGTTGCCGGCGTAAGCGCGAAATCAAGAGCTTCGATGCGGATGCAGTCTGAATTGACTGTATCTCCGGTTTTCAGAATTGAGATTTCCGGCGGTTTTAACGTCTGCAATATCTTTTCCCAGAAAACTTCAGAGGAGGCGCACTCCCTGTAATATTTGTCCAGCATTTCACGACTGAAATTTTCTGTCAGAATTTTTCCCGGCAGCAGTCCGGTGGATGAGATGCTGACAGCATTGCCTTCGATATCGGCTATTCCAGACAGCGTGACAGCGCCATTGATTGCGGCGATGGAGATGCTGTCATCCGATATTTTGATTATTTGACCAGGGACCGCAGTTATGCCGGCCTGTGAAGCGCTGACTTTGCCTGCCATATAGAAAACGCTGCCGGAAGCGAATTTTAGCGTTCCCATCGGATTGCCGTAATCACTGAAATCCAGCGCTCTTGCCAGCGCTGAAATATCATCGATGCTATTGTGAAAATCAATAACGCAGGCGTCGGCCGGCCGCAGGGATTGCGGATTATAGGTGCGTCTGGTCATATCTTGAGCTATTGGCTTGACATTGCCGTTTTTGAGATCAGGAAGCAGAGATTTAAAGGCATTCAGAGCTGCCTGGGTGCATTTCACATCAAGCGAGCCGGATGTATCATCCGGGGAGATTGAAACTTCCTGCTGCTTAAGAATATCACCTGCGTCAAGTTTCGCTGTCATGTGATGCCATGTGACGCCGTGTTTGCGCTCATGATTTATTATCGCCCAGGATGTCGAATACAACCCGGCATAGCGCGGCAGAGGTGAATCATGGTAATTGATGGCATATTTCAGCGTCTGATCAAGGATGTGCTGATCAAGGATGCAACTGCTCACGATGCTGAACATATAATCCGGGCGGACAGACGAAACAATGTCTGAAATAAGCTGCTTCCGCGGTGCGTGGCTGGGGATTTCATGCTCTTTTGCCCAATTCAGCGTCTGGACGTCATCGGTGAATATTCCATTGATATAAAATTCATTGTCAAGCAGAATTTCGCCGGCAGCCTTGGCAAGCGCAGTTTCTCCGATGATATAGCAGTCAGGACGCCGGCAAATATTTTTTTGAAAAATGATTTCCGATATTGAAACATGCGGATTTTCTGTCAGCGTTTCCGCCAGATAAATGTAGTTCCGGAATAATGCTTCAATGTCTTTTTCTTCGAAACGGGCGGTGTCGTATTCATACCAGCCATGCAGCATATTATCTCTTTCTTCGAGAACAATGATCATGTCCAGTTTCGCTGCATTGCTGCCGAGTTCTTCGTATCGGATTTTTATCGGGGAAGTATCTGTTTCTGTCCACGGCAGGTTTTGCAGTATCATGGATATCCAGAATGGTGCTTTTTGTTCTCTTTCGGCTGATCTCAGGCAATTTTTCAATACCATGCTGAAAGGAACATCCTGATTATCATAGGCTTCCAGCAACGTGTCCTTGACCTGTTCCAGAAATTCATCGAACGACGGGTTGCCTTTGATTTCGTTCCTTAGCGCCAGCGTGTTTATAAACAACCCCATTATTTCTTCGGTTTCAGGCAGATTCCGGTTCGCGATTGTGGTGCCGGTAGTAATATCTGTCGCACCGGTATATTTATGTATTTGAAGTTGCAGCAGCGCAGTCAATACCATAAACAGGCTGGCATTATTTTGCGCGGCCAGTTGTTTCAGTCTGCAAGTGACATCCCTGCTGATTTTGACATGGTATCTTCGGGATTGGCCCTTGCTGGGCAGTTGTTTCAGGATTGGCAGCGGCGGATTAGCCGCATGGTTCTCAAATTTTTTCTGCCAGTATTTTAATTGGGTCTGCGGCGCATAAGTTTTAAGATAAGTGGTTTGCCAGCGGCAGAAATCCGTATATTGCCATTTGGGCGCGGAGCTTTCAGGTTCCTTGCCGGTACAGAATTGATAATAGTAATCCGCAAGCTGCTTAAAGAATAGAAAGTTGCTCCAGCCGTCAAATATAAGGTGATGCACTGTAAATATAAACCGGAAATCGTTATCTTTTAGTTTCAGCAGCACACAGTTGAATAGCGGAGCATGGTTCAGGTTGAAAACCTGCCCCCGCTGTGTGTTGATTTCAGCGCTATGCCGTCGCTGTTTTTCGCTTTCCGGCAGAATGGATAGATCGTGAAATGGAATTTCTGTTTTTCTGAACGGGTTGATTTTTATATATAGTTGTTCATTGATGAATTCAAAACTTGTCCTGAGCGATTCATTCTGATGGACAATGAGATTGAGAGTTATTTCCAGAATATCCGGCTTGACATCTCCTTCCATATATATTTCGCAGGGAATATTGTAGGTGTTGTTTGCACGGGATGATTTCTCTATGAACCACATTGCAGTTTGCATGACGGAAGCGGGGTAAAGATTGTTCCTGGCAATTTCCACTTTTTCGAATCTGACGGAATTGCGGTTTGAGCCGGAACAGTTTCTGACGGCTTGAGAAAACTGTTTTAATGCGGGATGCGAGAACACCAGCGAAATCGGCAACTGTACCAGCAGTTGTTTTTCGATTTCCAGGATCAGCGCGGTTGCCAGCAGGGAATGTCCCCCGAGCATAAAGAAATTGTCGTCAGGGTTGACATAGTCCAACTTTAAAAGCTTGCTCCAGATTGAAGCAAGTGTTTGTAGCAGCGGGTCATCAACGCCGGTTGCGGAATCCGAAATTTCCTCATGGGTGAATTCAGGCTCCGGCAATGCCTTGCGGTCTACTTTGGCATTAAGCGTGAGCGGAAGTTCCCGGAGCACTGTATAAGTGGCCGGAACCATGTACTCCGGCAATGATTTGTTCATTAAATCGCGCAGCTCATCTATCAGTTGTTTCTGGTCCTGCGGTTGTTTCAGGATGAAATAGGCCGCCAGATATTTAATCCCGTTGCCTTTCTCCCGGTCAATGACAACGCATTTGGAGACGTTTTCATGCCGGGACAGCACTGCTTCAATCTCTCCGGGTTCTATTCTGAAACCGCGTATTTTTACTTGAAAATCTTTTCTGCCGTAATATTCAATATTGCCTTCGGCATTGATGCTTCCCAGATCGCCGCTGCGGTATATTCGCTTGCCCGGCAGAAACGGGTCGGGGACAAATGCTTTACTGGTGAGTTCCGGCAGATTGCGGTAACCTCTTGCCAGTCCTGCTCCGCCGATGCATATCTCGCCTTTGACTCCGCGGGGAACCTGATTAAGCTCTTCGTCAAGGATGTAGATTCTGAAATTGCTGACTGGAATTCCAATATGCGGCGGCTTGCCGTCGTCGTCGCCGGCTTTGAATAACGCCCAGCTGGAGTCTACCGTGCATTCTGTCGGACCGTAACGGTTGGAAAAGATGGCAGGAAAGGCGCTGCCAGGCTTTTTATTTATTTTTTCGCCGCCGCACTGCAAATATTTCAGCGAAGTATTGTTTTTCCAGTCGGCGCTCAGTAACAGTTCGGCGACCGGCGAGGAAAGGAAACATTCATTAATTTTCTTTTCGGTCAGCCAGTCAATCAGCTTCTGCGGCTGCAACCTCAGCATCTCCGGAATTATATAAATAGTCGCGCCGTTGGTCAGATGCGCCCATATTTCGCATACTGCCGAGTCAAATCCGGGCCCCGCGCTCTGAGTAGCGCGGTAGGGGCCATTCTCAACAAAGGTTTTATGATACCAGTGCACCAGATTCAACAGGCTGGCGTGTTCTATTTCCACGCCTTTCGGCGTTCCGGTGGATCCAGACGTGTAGATGATGTACGCCAGCGCGGACGGTGATACCGCCGGCGGCTCAGTCAGCGGCGTCAGCGCTGACAAATCCAGTTTGTCGAGCAGGATTGTTTTATCCATGAACCCGGCTAATTTATCAGTGTACTGCGATTCGCTGAGAATCTGCCTGCATCCGGTGTCATTGATAATGAAACTCAGCCGGTCCGCCGGAATATCCGGGTCTATCGGCACATAGCATCCGCCGCTTTTCATTACGGACAGAATGGCGATTATATAATTGATTGAGCGGTCAATGTAAACTCCGGCCGCCTCATCAGCCTTGATGCCGCCGGCAATCAGCCCGGCGGCAATGGAATCGGTGATGCTGTCAAGTTCACCGTAAGTTAGTTCCTTATCGCCATCGACCAGCGCTATGCGGTCAGGATGCTGTCCGGCCTGATCCGCAAAAAGCTGATGCGCCAGTTTATTGACTGGGAATTCATCATTAACTTCAAGAAAAAACGGTTCGCTGTTCATCACTATTCCTTAAAGTAAGACCGGGATCGCCGGCGGTCTTAAATGGTTTCCTGGAAAAGACGGCTTTATCTCTTAGCCTGAATAATTCATAAACTTATGGCGAAATACTGCAATCTGCTCAAAGTAA
>JBAWXM010000025.1:0-27492 GCA_037144075.1 Lentisphaerota bacterium
AGGAACGGATTTTAATCCGTCCACCATCCCCCCGCACATTTTGAGAGCCGTAGGCTCGAATCATATCAATTCTTATATGTTTCGTTCCTGCGGAACTCCAAATTTTTATTATCATCATTCACCGGACTAAAGTCCGGTGCTGCAATATGTATCGCTCCGCCGGAGCTTGTTTTGACTGTTCTACTTTATTTTATCAGAGCGTTATGACATAAAAGAGTCAACTTCCTTTTGAAGCCTGCCATTTTTTGTTCAAGAGAATTTATATTACAACCTCCCCGCGATTTTCAGCATGAATCTGCAAATCTCATCAAGCTCCTTCAGCTACCTCATGACGGCTGCGCTCTGTTCTGCCAACTCATCCGATAGCCAACCATGTACAGATATCCAAGCCTAATTCTTTTTTTCTACTCTTGCGACAAAATCTTTATCAGCTGCAGAAACATGCCCTTCAACCCAGCCGTCATCAAGCGGATTATCCTTTCTGGCATTAAGATCGCGGAACAACCGCTTCATGTCGATTATACCGCCAATCATAAGCCATACTGTTGAAATTGTACCAACTATAGAAGCAATAATCAGATTGGTAATCAGGAAATACCCGCTCCACCATTCCGGGGATAACGGAAAAAACATATTCCAAATCAAAACCCCGACAAACATAATCAGGAACTGATAGACAATCGAATAAAAAAAGACCGACCATGCAATAATTTTATCTCCTCTTGTGTATTCCTGATTAATTCCGACAAAAAGGTTGTAAAGGCGTCTTAACTTACCGGGACTGACATTTTTGTGTTCCCCGCTGATAGAGTATTTGCCGCGGTGCAGCATACGGTCAAGATTGTATGGTTCTTTGTATGTCAACCATGAAAACAAGAGGTAAGCCAAAATACCGGAAATCATCGCCATAAAATAAATTTCAATGGAATTAATCGGGTATTTCACCGGATCCATTGCCCACACTACATACGGCGACAAAGGCGCAGAAATTGTTTTCAACAGGTTATCCAACGGCTCCACCAATCCCAGATGTTCAATCCAAGGATAGAAATAACCTGCCCAGTTGCGCTGGAGAATCATTCCGGCGATCGCAACTCCTGATCCGAAAGTCAATGATGCCCATGCACCAGCAGTTGTCCCGAAACGGCTGTAAAGGCCAAAGATCATAACCGGCCCGGCGCCGCCCATCCAGAGAGAGCCAACAATCGTAACGAACATTTTAATGTAATCTAACTGTGAGAAGAAAAACGATACCACAAAGAAAAAGACTGAAACTCCAATCGAACTATAGCGCAACCACGCAAGATGTTCTTTCCTGGTAAAAGGTTTTTTTCTGAAGGGCATGACTACATCCTGAACAATTGTCGCTGCTGCATTGAAAATTCGCGAAGCATCAGTCGAAATCATCAACATGGCCATCAGCAAGCAAAATAAACCCATAAGAACAGGGGGGAAAATATTCTTCATTGTCATTGACATCATCATCTGATAATACAGCGTTCTAAATTTCTGAAAAGTGGCATTGCCACTGGGATTATTGTCTTCGCTGAGAGTTTCTTTGACCGCCTTAAGATAGACTGTATCAATGTTATTCTCCCGGGAAAACGGTTTGTCAATCCCAATCTTATGCTTTATCTCCGGAATGGCGGAAACTCTATCAATAATCTTGCTTCGCATTGCGTTATCGGTTACCACCTCTTCCGATACCTTGTTTGTCAGGCCGACGCGAATAACTTTGGCTTGTGATGAAAAATCTGAATGCGTCATAATCGTAATGACGGTCACCGCAATTAATATGCACATGATCACGCTAAACCCGTTTCGCCAGGCACCAAGGATCCCTGCCATTTTCTGTTCATGCGGATCTCTTGCCGCGCCGCTGGCGTCATTGCCAATCCAGCTTGCACGATTGAGAATACTGGCAAAAACTACCACAAACAACGCAAACAGGTTGAAATCTCTAAGTTGACTTATATCAAACGGATTCAGGAAGTTTTCACCAGGTACCCGGTCAAGCATGACCGGAGAAATTTCAGATCCCCACGAAAATCTGGTTAACACAAAGACGGTAAAAACAACGAAGATAGGATAACTGATAAGTCCTTGAAAACAATCAGTGATAATCAATGAAACGCGACCCGCTGGCCAGATTACCAGCATTACCAAAAACAGAACAAACACCAGCAGCACGCCAAAGACAGAAATTGACATACCACAATAATTCAATGAGTGCGGTATCCCTATGAAGTAAATGAAAAAGCGGGCGGCAACCGCGAGCCCGATAGCATTGGCCATCATTTCTGATGTCGTTCTAAGCGCCGCTGCGAAAATTCGGAACGGCCTGGAATAACGCATTTCCAGGAACTGCCCAATTGATAGAACTCGAGTTTCCCTGAATCGATAGAGGCAATAACCGCTTAAAGCCATAACCATTGAAATGGGCACGGTCAAGCTGCCCCAAAACCCCAATGCAAAACCGCATTGATATTTTTCTTCGACCAGCATCACCAAAGTGATAACTCCGAGCCCCGTCTCCAAATCACCAACTGCAATCACATAACGCCCGGCGACACGCCCGGCCGCCAGGAAGTCGGCAACTCCTCTAACATACTTGCGTGAATATATTCCGAGCGCTATAATTATGACAAGCGGAATAATCACAATACAATAGGAAATCCAGTTCATCGATTTCTCCCGATTTCTCTGTTATCAAATTTTCTTTCTTTGACCATTATACCAAACCTTCGGCTGATATTTTGATTATGGTTCTCCGCTTCACTGCCGTTTGGATGAAATTCAATTCCCAATCAACTAAATCTCATACTTGCTTTCTACGCCATGAATACATTAAAAAGATCTTCAAAACTGCCCATAAAAGTTATTGCCGATATTCCTGCGTCTTGTGACGCGGCAATGCCGCTTGCTGAATCCTCTATAACAATCGCTTCATTAGCCGCAATTCCGGCTTTTTTTAACGCCAGCAAATATGGTTCGGGCGAGGGTTTGTGGTTGTTCACATCATCGCCTGTTATTATGATATCAAAGATACTGTTAAGGTTTTCTTTTCTGAGAATAGCTTCAACTTCAGTCCTTGATGATGACGATACCAGCGCGATTTGATACCTGTTCCGGCATTCTTTCAGAAATCCGTCTCGATGCGGGGGCACTTCGAGTTCGGCGGAATCTAACATAGCTAAAAATATTCGCTGTTTTTCTATCAGAAGCGTTTCCGGCGAATCATTCAGTCCAATTTTTTTAGACAATTCATATGCTATGACATTATCTGAAACCCCGGTATATGCCCCATCTTTGAAAACATCAGTCACTTCAATCTTTCTCAGTTTTAATAACTCTTTCCATGCACAAATATGGAGCGGTTCACTGAGCACCAGTACCCCGTCCATATCAAAGAATATTGCTTTCAACGTCACTGTGTTCTCTTTACAATATTATCTTTGCTACTTTTTGAATTGCATTGCCAATATCCTTAATATCACTATTGGTCAATACAGATGCTATGCAGATTATGATTGTCCGCTCCAGGAGTGAATCCAGATATGGGCATGTGCCTTTGTTGTATGAAACTTTCGCCGGACTATTTTCTTTAAGATCCCAAATACTTTTCGCAGAGAGTCCACGTTTGTTGATCAAACTCGGTATATTGTAATATATGTGCAGTCCCCAATTGTCCATGTGCAGCGGGTACATGCCGTTTTTATCCGCGACTATGCCCTCTGCTCTCAACTTATCAACAAATTCCAATGACTTATTCCTGTCTTCAAAACTTAAAAGTAAAAAGTTGCCGCTGTCGCCTGAAGGATCAATTACTTTTGACGGTCTGATTCCTTTTATTAATGAAATTTCGTCTATAATAATATTCTTTGCATTACGCATGTTAGTGCAAATTTTATCAAGTTTTTTCAACTGCACTCTGGCAACTGCTCCGGTAAGCTCGCTCATCCGGCAACCGATACCCCATAGTTGAGTATCTATATTATCAAAGACAAGACGCCCATCGGCATTTCTCGGATATCCAAGATCATGTATCGCAAATGCCCGGTTATATAATTTTATGTCATCACAAACGACCATGCCGCCCTCGCCGGAAGTCATGTTTTTATTAAGCTGAAATGAATATATTGCGATATCGCCAAAAGCTCCGGCCTTTATTCCATGCTGAGATGCTCCGGCCGCCTGTGCACTGTCTTCTATGACTTTCAAATTGTGCTTCCGGGCGACTTTAACAAGTTCTTTAATATGACCGATAACTCCTCCCATGTGAACTGTTATTATCGCTTTAGTTCTTGATGTTATCTTTGCTTCGACCTTGGCCGGATCAATTGAAAACGTATCATCTGAATCAACCAGCACAGGAATTGCTCCTGACCTTACCACGGCTCCGATTGTAGCCACCCAAAAATAACCGGGAAGTAAAACTTCATCTCCCGGGCCAATACCTAATGCTCCCAGCGCCACCTGTAATGCCGCAGTTCCACTCGAAACCGCCACGGCATGCTTCCTTCCTGAATAAACCGCAAATTCATTTTCCAGTTTTGACACTTCATTCTGCAAATCAAACCCGTAGTAGCGGAAAAGACTTCTGCTCTTGATCACGCGCGTCACTGCCGCAAGTTCTTTTTCATCTATGAAATGTGCGCCGCACCACTCCTGTGGAAGAGGCTTCGTGCGGACTATATTTTCCTTGTTTATCACAACTTTTTTCTTCATAACGTCACCTGATTATTTTAAATTAAATGTTTTTTTTACTTTCTTATGTACGTCTGCAACTATCTCCTTAAATAACTTTTCTCCAGTTTCGGCATTTGCATTTCTCGGATCCATGTTATCGGAAACAGTAAACCCTTTGCCGGGCCTACCCTCAAAACCTCCTGAATCCACAATGCTGTAATCGGTATATTTAAGTTTCAGATTGCGATTTGGAAGTTTGCCGATATCCGCAAATGACTCGTCATAAAACATCATCAGCGATGTCTCATCAAGCCCGGCATGTGAACACAGACCTCCAGACAGTACTTTGTCCGGGAAAGAGATTGAGTAAGCTACTTTTATTCCATCGTATTTATTTGAAAACTCCTTGCAGAGACGTTTCAGTACCTCGTTGTGATTTACAGCACCGTGACCATTCACAATAAAAATCTTTTTATAACCATGATTGATGCATTGTTCAATATGCTCCCGCACAACCATAGCGAACAGCTCTTCGGTAAAATAAAAACTCTTGAACAGTCCTTTCGCATCAGGGAAATCCATCCCGACAACATACTCCCTTTTGTCAAATCCCAGGCTTTCAAGCATCTCCGGGGAGCGTTCCCGCTCGGTGCCCATGTAAAGGGTTGGAAGAACAACTCCACCCGTTCTTTCAGCCACGGCAACTGCAGTTTTTTCCGCGTTTATCGGATCCACTCCCATCACTAAATGCGGACCGTGCCATTCCAAAGGAGCCAGCGGCAGAAATATCAACGGTAATTTCTTCAATTCCTCGCGCAGTTCGTGAGAAAACATATATTGTACTCTTCTTTCATTGGTACATTTTATATGTTGATCTGACATAACGTGATTCCTTTCTTTTTTAGCTTTATTCACGATATATTATACGTGAATTCCTGGTTCTCGATTTTCACTCCATCCTTATGGTACACAGTCAGGCGGCTGCTGAAGTTCTTCTTTCCTGCTTGTTTACTTGCGCACCTGCCCGGTCTTATCTTATTCTATCCTATATCTGACAAATAAGATGCCTTCGGGTGTCGCGCCTTCAACTTGACGCAAGTGCGTCCACGTTTTGTCTCGTGAACAGTAAAAAACGGTAAGTATTTCGCCAGGCAAAACTTCCAGACTGACGGGATAGCCCATGTCCGGCTCATCGGACCACTCGTATATCGTGAATGTCTTGTCTGTATCCCAGGTTATGCCGTTGTCGCGCGAGACGACGCCTCTTATACTGTAAGGCATTTTTCTTTGCCCGTATACACAAAGAATATTGCCACTTTGCAATTTTATCATTTGCGGAGGATATCCCCATATTGGGATGACTTCAGGTTTAGTCCATGTTTCACCGTAATCAGCGGAAAATGCCTGTCGCAGAAAGTCATGACATTTGCGGAAAAGCGCGACAAGATTACCGTTTCCGGTGTCAATGACATGATTCTCGTTAAGCTCAGGTCTGCCGTCCGGCAGACGTGAACATTCAATATTCGAGCTCTTTTGCCATGTTCTGCCCTGATCATGTGATTTGTAAGAACAAAGCAAGCTGTCCGTATCTGAATATATGAAATCCCAGCCTATTGATATAAGCGAGCCATCGGAAAGCTCAACAGGAGATATATGCATCCCGACAGGTATTCTTACAGGGTTTTGTTCCCAGGTCTCCCCGTTGTCATGAGATTTAAGCATCCATGTTCCCAGAAGTTCCTCTCTTAGTTTGTCCGTGATGCGTGCAGCCCGTTCATTCCAGCCGCAATTTGCAAACGCGTTAGATGTGAACCAGCTCAACAGCAGTGTTCCATCCTTCAACGTTGAGAGGTTGGAGTCGCGATCATCCAGCTCGCTGTTATAAACCTCATGAGGCAGACTCCAAGTCTTGCCGTTGTCCTTTGATCGCATAATTACCTCTCGACCATACGGACAGCTGTGATGTTTTCTCTCGGAGGCTGCAACTATTATATCGCCATTTGCCGCGCGGGTGATTCCAGGCCAGGCATACATTTGTTTCGGTCTTGACGCGACAACGCCCTGTTCAATAATCCTTATCATTTGCTTCCTTTATTGAAAATTATTTTATAGTACAAGGTGTTAATTCCATTTGTATTGAAAGTGTATTTCCCATTTTTAAACTCGACCGGAACTTGGTTTGCGCTCGATCCGTCGGCATTAACCGGAAATATCTCAGGCTGATAGTTTTTTTCTGTTGTCATTGTGATTTTTGTCTGAATCGGCTCAATCAGCACAGGCGCAAAACCGGGATCGGTCTGAAGATATATTTTCTTCCTGGCTGTCTTTATTTTTGAGTTTCCTTCATAGTCTCCATAGCCTTGGATAACCTCATCCTCATTGACTTCGGACTCAAAAATTCTTATTTTTGAACCGGTATTACGGCATCTAGTCATAACAGCCACGATTAAACCATTGGCTTCAGCCAGAGATTTTCCGTCCACAGACGTGACGGCAACAGCGCAATATTGATTGTCTGAAGATATTTCCAGTCCGCCGCCAGAGGAAAATTTTTTATCTTTTATCATCCTCCCTCCTACAGCCTGGGTACGCGGGGTGTTCAGTGTGAAAATTCCTTCTTCAAAACGGATGCTTGTTTCACCTGTGTCACTCACAACTTTGTCATGAAAAAATCCGCTTTTAGACACAAGCTCTCCGCGTTTTTGAGCAAAAAACGTGTAAAGCTCTGCTGCAATATCATTGTTTTTAAGCGAGATCGCCTCCAAATCCGGTATTATCAGATATTTTCCGTTTTGAAAACCAATACAGAGTTTGCCGTCGGGAGTTACGCCGACAGGTTCGCTGACCGGCGGCAGGGAGGCGGTCTCAATAAGCTCAGAGGTTCCTTGCACAGTGATTTTTCTGCCGCCAATTTGTGAGAAAAAAAGCTCCGCTTTTTCAGTCTTGGCCATTTTAATTCCGGGAAATAAGTTTCTAGCCAAGCCGGCCTTGTCTATTTTTTTATTGTAAATGTCCAGCCAGGGGACGGCGGAATACAACACGGCATTTTCAGCCTTTGAGTAGTCGCCGAAAGCCGAGTATCCGGAAGAGAACGAGATTTTCGCGCCCGGTGACGGGATGTAGATTTTGTCAAAGAATTTATGCCGCACTTTTGAGATGAATGGCAAATAATATTCCGGCGCTCCGTCTGGAAGACGCCAGCAACGACCGTATGCGGCATCTGTTTCTGAAAACCCGATTTCAACAGTGTTAACTGCGGATTTAGCGTCTTCACGAAGATATATTGCTGCGCAAATCGGCAGCATTGACAACGTTGACGGATTGCCGAGTGTCAGAGTTTTATTCAATTTGCTGAGTTTAAAATCGGATAATTGGAGACCAAAACCTCCGGCGTAAGCGAAATGAAACATGGCATCATAGTCTTGAAGACGCGAAAACGCGGCAACGGAGAGATATGCGTCCGGAGAGTAATCATTGACCGGCATATTATCCCATTCAGTGCAAATCATCGGCTTGCCGGAAATGGCGCCGAAAGCCAGAACATTAATAAGCGTTTTATTTTTTGCCGGATTAACTGCCGTCAGTTGTTCATTGGTGTACTTGGCCTCAACATGCCATGATCCGCGCGGATCATTTTTGTCGTATCTTATCGAACGTCCCCCCCTGATAACATGGTCAAAATATGTGTGGTCATCAATAAAGTCGCAGATACTGTCAGCCTTCAAGCTTGCCTGGTTCCACACAACATTTGAGACTAATACAGGAGCTTTTAAACCCAGACCTCTCAAATATGAAATCATGTCTTTATATTTATCTGAGGAAAACTCTGTGAGGAAAAGCATGCACTCATTAATGCGCGCCGATCCGGAAATTCCTGTGTAATTTTGTGGATTTTTCCATTGAGAAAATGAGCTGAGCGGCGGAAGTTTGACAGTTCCCAGTACCGGATCCTCGTCGGGCTTCAAGCCTTTGCGTTCCTCATTGTCTGTCCATTGAGCCGAGAGCTTTTCTTTGGAACCGTATTTTTTAACCAGCCAGTCATTCCATATTCGGGCAAGCGTGGCAGCATATTCTTCCCTGCCAGGCGAGGAGATTATCATGAAGAAATAAAACAGGTTGTCCTCATTGGTGAACTCAACAAGAGCCAAAGCAGGCTCTTCGGCATAAGTCAAACCGGTATATTTATTTCTGTGCGACAGAAGCACCTTGGCAAACTGTTTGCCAGTCTCATAAATATCATCGTTAAAAAACATCAGCCCCTTCGCGCCCCAATGCAACTTATTAAGCTTCTCCCAATTCTTCACTCCGTCGCCGGGCGCAAATTTTTTCCCGCACATCGGCAGCAATTCTATTGTTATATAAATGCCGTTTTTCTTCAGCTCTGCCACAAAAAAGTCAAACTTATCCATCTGTGCATCATCAAGCTCGCAGGAACGCGCTGCTCCTTTTTTGATTATACCGCCGCTGGCCGCATCTCTTTCGATTATATGGAGACGAAGCGCATTAAACCCGGTTTTCGCAAGCGTCGCCGCAATTTTAACGGCATCGCTTTTCTCTGGAAACATGAGATGTTGCGTGATGTTTGTTCCCCAAAATTTAGCGCGCGTTCCGTCCTCAAAATAAAAATGCCCGTCTTCTTTGGCTTTCACAAATCCGCGCTTCCCAGCCGGAGCGTCAAGCAGAAAACTGAAATCAACCGGAAAATTATCAAACATTAACGGGTACTCAAACCAGCCGGTCATGTCCGTGTCACCATTGCCGCTTGAGCTTGTTGTTTTAAGACAAACCGGCAGAGCTGAAAGTGTCATTCCGATTAATGCTATTTGGCTTTTGCCGTCGTTTGTTTTTAACGTAATTGATTTTATGAGAATATCAGGTTTCGGATTATTCCATCCGAAAAGATATGCCCCCACTTTAACTGATTTTTCTTTTTGATAATCATTGGCGCCTGTCCAGGCCACAACGGCATTTGACAACTCAAAAGGCGGCTGCCACCAGTCCCCGATGTCCCTGTCTTTATCCAGCGTTATTTCCGCCTTTTCGCCGTTGGCAAAAACAACTGTGTATACCGCCGGCTTTTGCGCACACCATGCGGCGGTGTGAAGAAAATACACCGAGCTGGCTTTCGCGTTAACTATTATCTCGGAAGACGTTGTGCCGGGAGCCCCGACAATCACGCAGTTTTTGCCGTTGTTGCCGGCAGAATCAATAATGTCAAACGGAATATTAACAAAGACTTTTTGGGCGACCGGAAACGCACTGAAATCGTTTTCCCCTTGATTAAACCATCCATTTTTTCCGTCATTGGCAATTTTGTCAGAGAAGCTTCTGTTTGCAGCAGACCGCAGATTAACGGGCGAGCAGCTTTTTTTCAGATCTTCAGGAGAAGACTCTTTTGCTTCCGCAGTAAGGCTCGCGTTGTCTATCCAGATTGTCTCCTCGTCGCCGGCGGTGTTTGCAGGCGACAGAGCCGCGGTCGGCCATATTGCGACAACTATTGAATCAGTGTCAGCCGGACTTTTATTGAAAAGGATGGTCTTTTGCTCCCAGACATCAGAAACGCTGACACTCTGATGTTCTGACTCGGGTTGTTTGTTTTTTCGTTTATATGAGGCCATAACCCTGATCATTTTAGGGACAGTGCTTTTGACATAAAAGGAGAATTTATATGTTCCGCCGCCGGCCGCCGCTGTTTCCTGAACAATACAAGGCCTGTATTGTTCCCACTTGTCGGAGAGTTTCAGCGAATATTTGCCGGCAAACGGCGCGGACGAGTCATATTGCTTAATATATTGCGCATCCTCTTTACTCATTCCCTGCCAGCCGCCCCATATTTTCCACACTGAACTGTCAGGATCCTCAAAGCCTGGATCCTTTAAAAGGTTTGTTTCCAGTGCACTCAGGCATGAAGTATAAGTTGCGAACGCCAAAACAATATGAATAATAGGTGCCATTGTTATAATACTCCTGGTTATTTGTTGACTAAAGCTCTGTGAGCTGATTGCAAAACGGCCCATTGTGAATATATCAGTAGCAGACCGGCCCGTTTGCGCCCTTCAAAGACGTAAACACAGGAATGGAACCGTACTCTGAATAAGGCGTTGCACTAGCATGTCCATCAACAAACAAAATGTTTGCAAGATTGCTGGATCTGACAGGCATTCCCGCGGAATTCAGGTTGTCGTGAGGAAAGCCGATGTAATCTTTAGATGCGCTTTGCCAGTTCTTGCCGTAGTCAAACATTAAAGGCATACGTGATGTTTCTTTGACTATTGACAGCGGATTATTATATATCAAGTTTGCTGCGCCTTTCCTCCGCATCAAGCGGTCGTTTCCTGAATAGGGAATCTCTTTATCCCATGCAAGATAGGTGGTTCCGTCAAATTTGACAGGCCGTGTTTTAGGACACAATAAAATTTTGAGCGTTTTAGTAAAGGTCGTGTTAGCTCCGTCAAGATCAACAGTCCGCGTTGCTCCCAGATAGGGAGTGAACGTATTTCCGTATCTCCATATGTAATACGAAGCCATATCTTGCATCATCGGGGCGTGCGATTTATAGTCGTTGGCATAGGAGTGTATTCCTGTGCCTATCTGTTTCAACTGACTGACACATTGTATTTTCCTGGCTCGTTCCTTCGCAAGGTTGAGCGCCGGTAATAGCATTCCTGCTAGTATAGCTATAATAGCAATTACAACGAGGAGTTCTATTAGTGTGAAATTCCTATGCATCAACGGGTTATGCCTTTCGTCGATCGCCACGCCGTGCTTGTGGTTTTCCCTAAGATGACTTTCACAATGTTTTTCTTCGTTTAGCATTCGCTTAGTTTTTAAGTAAATACGGAACATACAATAGTCTCCTTTCATATTATGAATGAGTTTGCCATATCCGGAACTGGCAAAAAAAACTTTTGCAACTACCTTAATTATAAAGCAGATTTGCCTTTTTGTAAATAGACTGAATATATTATTTATCAACTGGATGTGATGTTTTGGATATTTTAAGAGAAATGTCTGATAAAAAACTGATGCTTGAGACGTTGCGCATAGCGCTGGGGCGCGGTTTTGGGAAAGTGATCGTTTCAACACCGCCCCCTTTTTTCGAAAAAGAACTGCAGAGATACACACATCCATGGCTCAGAATCGTACTAAGCCGCTCAAAAAATTATCATCTGGGCTATTACAATGACGGGCTTAAAGAAATATGCATCACACATGACACGATGGTTGTCGCTCTGCCTGGCGCTGTACTGATAAGCAAAGGAGATAAACCGGGTGCAGGCGTGCAAGTTATTTTCAGAGACCATTTTACAAGATATTTATATTATGAGAACGGAGACACTCAATGGAGGCACACCTCCAATCCTGTCAGCCCGAGCGGACGGCACATAATTCAAAGTCTTTGCGAAATGCCGCTTACCGAAGAGTATGACGCCGCCCGGGAGAAAATAATAACGGCACTTCTCCACATAGCTCTTATTGAGCTGAATAATGACAATTCACTGATAAAGGGCAAATCTTATAACACCTACTTCACCGCACTGGAATATATAAGTATTAATTTCCATCTTGACATCGACAGGCGCGCAGCAGCCAAGGCGTGCGGCGTGACAACGTCTCATCTTTCCCGGCTTTTTATACGTTTCGGAAATGAAGACTTTAAAGACACGCTGAAAAAAATCCGCATGCGAAGAGCCGAACCACTGCTTATGGAAAGCTCACTGACAATAGATGAAATAGCATCGTTGTGCGGTTTTAAGTCTGCCACGCATTTTATCCGCATTTTCAGAAAATTTAACGGCTGCAGTCCCGGTCACTTCAGGGGTAGTGCCAAATCTGGGATGAAAAAATGAAGAAAGATACTTATAGATAGAAAACGATGAATTTACTTTATCTTACCTCATATATTTCCAATTCCCTCTGCTTGGAATAGAATAGGTTTATATATTCCCTCAGAGTTTCATTGCATAAGGGATAAATATGTCGGACTTCTGTTTTTTCAATTTTATTTGCCGCGAAAGGCGCTGCGGTACTCGGACGGCGTGATGCCGCGATATTTACGATATAACCGGGAAAAGTAGAATTGATCCTGAAATCCCACTTTCTCGGCAACTTCTTCAATAGACATTTCCGGTTTCAGGTGGAAATATTCTTCGGCCTTTTCGAGTTTCTTTTCCAGCAGATGACGCTTAAATGACGTATTAAGTTTCTGCCGGAAAAAATGAGAAATCGAGGAGCAGCTTTTGCCTGCATGTTTTGCGATTTCTGCCAGAGCTATACTGCGGTGCAGATTAGCTTCAATAAACGCATTTATCCGGCTGATGATACGGTCGCCATGGAGTGTTACCAGCTCTTTTGAAACAATATAATCCACCAGCATGGAGAACATGCCAAGCACATCCCGGAGTTTGCCCGGCGGATAATACGGCAGCTTGTTGAATGCAACTTCCAGTTTATCGTAAACCGCCGGCGACGGACAATTTCGTTTCACGGCGGAACTTATTTTAAGGGATGTTCTGAACTGACCGATCATCGCGAATCCGGCAAGCTGATTTTCAACGTAAATCGGCGTCACTGCCTCCTGAATGCCGGCATGACAACGGTAGCATACCATGCCCTTTCTCGCGGCGCTTTCATTCATTTTGGCAATGTCAGTGGATAAGCATTTTTCCTCTCCAAATACTTTTGTCTGAATTATCCGGCAGAACTCCGAATTCCGGCAGTTCAGTCCGCAGGTAAGTATTTTTCCATCCGGCGAAAAAAAGACTATTTTCTTATTGACTGTTGCCGCAAAGTTATCAAATATTTTTTGAATATCCGACCGCAAAATCAGCTGCAGCGCATTATCCATGATCGCTCCTTTATTAAAGGCATCGCTTTATATTGACAAATAATACATCACAATTGCATAAAAGTCCATGTCTTTGCCGGTTATTCCATTCAAAAAATTCAAGCATCATTGTATTATTAAGGGTATAACATCAAAAGGAATGCGGTCATGGGCGGAAAAGTAAAAGTCGGAATTATCGGCTTGGGATTCATGGGAACTACTCACTTTGAAATCTACCAGTCCAGCGGCAAAGCCGAAGTTGCGGCGGTTGCCGACACTAACGCGGCAAAGCAGCGCGGAGATATCAGTTCCGTCGCCGGAAATATTGGCGGCAGGAATAACCAAACGCTGAATCTGAACAGCGTTGCCGTTTACGCCGATGGCATGGACCTGATCAATGACCCGGCTGTTGAACTGGTCGATATCTGCCTCCCGGTATTTCTTCATAAAAGATTTGCATTAGCCGCCATTAAAGCCGGCAAACACGTGCTTTGCGAAAAGCCGCTGGCGATGAATTCCATTGACGCCGCTGAAATCGTTGCCGCCGCCAAAGCCTCCCATAAATGTTTCATGACAGGCATGTGCGTCCGTTTCTGGCCGGAATACCGTTATGTCCGCGAACAGTATAAAGCAGGGAAATATGGAAAAATGCGTAACGCATTTTTCAAGCGCTTTTCCCCCACGGTCAGCGGCAACGGCTGGGAGAACTGGTTTGCCGATGATGCGAAGAGCGGCGGAGCGCTGCTGGAAATGCATCTGCACGATACCGACCAGGTGCTTTACTTCTTCGGCCGCCCGGCATCAGTAACGACAACCGGCTGCAAAGGGATGCGTTCAAAAGAGTGCTGGGACCATGTATTCAGCTTCTATGATTTTGGCGATGGCTCGATGGTAGTTGCGGAAGGCGGCTGGACTGCCGCAAAGCAAACGCCATTTGAAATGAGCTTTCAATTAATCTGCGAACAGGCGACGGTAATATTTAATCATGCAGGATTAAACATCTATTATGAGGACGGCAGCATTGAAAAACCTGACCTCTCAGGATTTGCGCAACCCACCGGCTGGCATGAAGAAATCCATTACCTGCTTGATTCAATCACCGGCGGAGTTGCGGCGGACAAATATATCCTGCCGGATGAACTGACCGACGGCATCAGCATTATTGAAGCGGAGCGGAAATCGGCGGAAACCGGAGTCCAGGTGGCCGTTGAATATAAATCTTAAAACTAAAAAGAGAGAAAAATGGCAAAAAAAGTAAAAATCGGGATTGTCGGGCTGGGGTTCATGGGCACAACCCATTACGGAATCTATAAATCGAACAGCAAAGCGGAAGTCGCCGCCATCGCGGATGTTGACGCCGCCAAACGCAAAGGCGACATTCGCAAGGTTATAGGCAATATCGGCGGCGGCGATAACAGCAAGCCTCTGGACTTAAACGGAATTAAAACGTATGCCGACGGCATGGACTTGATAAATGATCCCGACGTTGACGTGGTGGATATCTGCGTTCCGACGTTTCTGCATTGCCAGTATGCGGTAGCCGCGCTCAAAGCAGGAAAGCATGTTTTTTGTGAAAAACCGCTGGCGCGTAATGTAAAGGAAGCCGAAGCAATCATCGCCGAAGCCCGCAAAAGCGATAAATTTTTCTCGCTGGGCATGTGTATAAGATACTGGCCGGAATACAGTTATGCTAGAGAGCTTTATCAGTCCGGCAAGCTCGGCAAACTGCGCAGCGCCACTTTTACCCGGCTTTCGCCCAGTATCGCTGGCAACGCCTGGAAAAACTGGTTTATGGACGGAAAGCTCAGCGGGGGCGCGCTGCTTGACCTGCATCTCCATGACGCCGATGCGGTCAGATTCTTTTTCGGCCGTCCGCAGGCAGTCACTGCTTTCGGAACCAACTCCAGAAGCAGCGACGGCGCGATGGACCATGTCATAACCAATTACGAGTTCGGCGATGGCGCGCTGGTCGCTGCTGAAGGCGGCTGGGCGGCGGCGAAAGGTGTGCCGTTCGAAATGAGCTTCCAGATTATTTGCGAAAAAGCCACTATCGTTTTTAATGCCGCCGGATTCAAAATATATTATGAAAACGGCAGAGTTGAAGCGCCGAAGCCGGCCAATCCCGCGCTGCCGACTGGCTGGCATGAAGAACTTGATTATTTCCTCGGCTGCGTTCAAAAGAAGCAGCGCCCGGACAAATTTATCACGCTGGAAGAAATGCTTGACTCCATGAAAATCATTACCGCGGAACAGCAGTCCGCGGATAAACGCAAAACCGTAAAAATTAAATATTAAGGAATTGTCAAATGAAACATTACAAGGCGATAAATTACTGGGTTCTGGGCGGATTTGCCGGCGACAAAAACGCGATTGACGCAATCAATGACGCTAAATCAATGGGACTTGACGGCATTGAACTGACTTTTGACGGCTGCATCAAAACCGAGATTACCGAACAGGAATGCCGGGAAATTGCCGGCTATGCAAAAACTCAAAACATCGGATTGCGCTCAATGGCTACCGGAACTTACTGGGGATTGTCGCTGGGCTCGCCAGATGCCGTTGAACGTGATAAAGCAATTGAATTTACTAAGAAATATCTTCAAGCTGCCAGCTGGCTGGGCGTGGAAAACATCCTGGTCGTTCCCGGAGCGGTACAGGTGGCCTGGGATCCTTCGCGTCCCGTCGTGCCGTATCAGGAGATGTGGGATAATTCCACTGAATCTCTGAAAAAGCTTCTGCCTCTGGCGGAAAAACTGAAAGTGAACATCTGCATTGAAAACGTCTGGAACAAATTTCTGCTGTCTCCGATTGAAATGAAATATTATATCGACCAGTTCAATTCTGATTTCATCGGCAGCTATTTTGATGTCGGCAATGTATTGCCGAACGGATTCCCAGAACACTGGATCGCGATTCTCGGCAAGCGCATCAAAGCGGTGCATTTCAAGAATTTCCGGGGACAGGACTGCGGCGGCGGACTGCATGGTTTCGGCGATGACCTGACTGACGGCGAAGTAAATTTCAAGCAGGTGATCGCGGAACTGGATAAAATTGGATTTACGGGTCCGGTTACAGCGGAAATGATTCCGTTCTGCCGTTTACCTGATCTAGTACTGCCTGATATGGAGCTGGCGCGGAATACCGCCAGAAAGCTGAAAGAAATAGCATAACTTTTCCAAGTCATCAGGGATGAAAATTCCTGCCATTCAGGATAGCATCCCGAATGGCAGGATAAGAACTGCTAAATTAACCTGAAAAAAGCAGTTGCTTTTTTTAGGATTAAATGCATGCGCACCGGTAGCATTCGATGCGGCTGTCCAGATCGCGGCAGATTCTGACGCTTTTCAGCTCATAAGTCCGTCCGTTATGAACAATTCGCGAATCCGCCGTCGGCTCAAAATCGCATTTCAGCAAAAACACGTTGCCGGATTTGATTCTGCCGGTTCCGGCAGAATCGCGTTCGACATAATCAGTGATAATAGCTTTGCCGGGGTATTCCGTCCAGACGGGTTTGCCGTCGGTAATGCAGCCAGAGGGAACTTGCAGCATTACCGGTTCGCTGTATCTGGCTTCAAACATGGTCATGCCTCCTGATTTACGGCGCTGCCGCTGTTCAAACCGCGATCAATCTGCGCGAAGATAAGTTTGCGCGTTTCCGGAGAAATCTTTTTAATTTTCTCCAGCATAGAGACGGCGGCGCGGGACAGTTCGCGCTGATATTCATCCCCGGCGTCAATGCTCTTCAGTCCCAGCAGCGCCGTGATTGAATCTTTGAGATCAATAATGGCGAATTCGCGGTTGTAGGAAATTTCCGGAACCGGAATGGACGGGTCCCATGCCTGCATGAGCTTCCATGCCTGCATTTCCGATTGTTCCAGGATATCGGCGCGAGTGGACAGGAATTGTTTGACGTTCTGCTGATCCCAGGCTTTTGATTCGGCGGACTGCGCCACGCTGGAGTCTTTCTGCACTGCCAGGCCGATGACATCAAAAAGTTCTTTTTTCAGGTTTACATTTTCCTCCCGGATGCGGGCGGTTTCAACGCCTGACGGCGAAATATAACGGCTGACGCCTTTCTCATCGGTAGATTCCCAGATCGCGGCGGAACGCGCCAGCACATGGCTGAATTTATGGTCGCCGGCGGAAACAGATACAGCATCGCTGTCAGGAATTATGGAGCTGCGGGCAAAATTCTCGGAGATGACGAGCAGTCCGAACATCTGCTTGACGATATTCATCTGCGCCTCCGATTCATTGTTTAGAATGGCGTCGGAAATCCTGACCACGTCCTCGAACCAGTGGCAGGCATCCATGCCGAAGCCGTCGGACTCTTCGTAGCGGATCAGCGGTACTATGCCCAGGCGGTGTTCGCCTTGTCCGGTCACCCGGACTTTGCCGTCTGTTTTCTCGAACAGCATCCACTGGTCGCGAGTCCACAGTCTCCGGCGCAATTTGGCGACGGGCGGTGCGAACGGGTCGGCGGCACAGCAGGTTTTTTCTTCAATCAGCGCCCACATCAACCTGCCGTCGCCGCCGTAAGCCCAGTCAACAACCGACAGCGGCGAGAGAGCCACGGCATAGGGACGGATGCGTTCCCGCTGCTTGCGTTCAGGGTCGAGTTCGCCTTCGAAATGCGGCATTTCCACCAGCATCCAGGCGGCGCCGTAAACATTCAGCATGGTTGAAAACTGACGCATTACCTCGTTAGTGCGGAGACCGCTGCGCGAAAAATCCTCAACCATATCCGGCTCAGCATTTTTGCGCTGAGGCTCAGAGGAAAAGACATACTGGCTGATCAGCCGTGCGATTTTCCGGGGATAATTAAAATAATATGCCCGCCGCCGCCGTTCCTCGAACTCCAGGTCTATTTCGGAAACATGCTTTATCAGTGCAGCGTCAATATAATTTTTGCCTCCTGAATAAGCCGCCTTTGAGCGCAGCCATGTTTCGCGTCCGATACGGAATCCCGGGTGTTCACGTTTAAAAACGAACTCACAATCCGTTTTAATACGTTCAAAACTGAAAAACATTCTTATTATATTCTTGTAATTTGCGCCAACACGGTTATTATGCTATTGTAAAATATCATAATAAATCAGGTAGCAACAGAGGCAATATAATGGGAAGACCGATAAAGGGCAGATTATTTAAAAGCGGTAAAAAGGAACGCTATTATCTGCAATATTACATCAATGGTAAAGAGTTCAAACGTTCTCTGAAAGATGAAGACAAAAAACCGATTACTCAATTGCGAGAAGCAGAGAAAGCGCGCGACCTTATTCTTGCGCCATATTATGCCAAGGATGAGGTGCAGGTGAGGGAACAGGCAGTTGCCGCGCTGCATACAGCCCAAGATAAAGCCGCTATCGCTACCGAAGTAGCAAACCCGCCACTTGCTATAGCCGATGCCTGGACAGCATATAAGGATAGTCAAAACAGGCCGCAGAGCGGCGAAGTGACTCTCAAAGATTACCAAATTCAGTTTGGTATATTCTGCAAATGGCTAAAAGCCCAGCCGGAGAATCCTATATATTTACGCGATGTTACACCGGAACTTGCAACCCAGTTTGCTGTATATTTGAACAATTCCGGCAGGTCGGCAACTACTTTCAATAAATACATTACCTCTCTTCACTTATTATTTGAAACTCTTGAAAAGCCTGGCAGAATCATAATAAATCCATTTATTAAAAAAGTTATAACCAGAAAAAAACTCAACAAATCGAATACTAACTCTCGGCGGGAGTTATCTATTGAAGAACTTAAAAATATACTTAATTCAGCACATGGAGATATGGCTTTATTGATGGCGCTGGGAACGTTTACAGGTCTACGTCTGGGCGATTGCTGCACGTTGAAATGGAATGAAATCGATTTAATCAACCGGGTTATTAAACGAGTACCCAATAAGACTGCTGCACGAAAAAACAAACCTGTTCTTATTGGAATACCGGGCCCGCTCTATGCACGATTGACCGAGATTGCGACAAAAAAGAGATGCGGCTTTTTATTGCCGGAATTTGCAAACAAATATAGAACAGCAAGTGGGCGGAATATTATTACCAACACCATTCAGGATTTTCTTAAAGAAATAGGTATTGAAACACAAAGACCAGGAACCGGGATAAAGTGGATTCCTGATGAGAAGACCGGCAAACTTAAAAGAACAGGTACACGCGCAGTCGTAGATGTCGGATTTCATTCCTTGCGCCATACATACATATCGATTCATAGTAATGCTGGTACCCCACAAGCAATTATCCAAGGTAATGTCGGGCACTCAAACCCTGCAATGACCGAGCACTATACACACATATCAATGGAAGCTGCCCGCCAAGTTGCCGGAGCCTTAGAGGCGCCATTTATGGATATTCAGGCTGTAGTCATCACTGAACCTGAGCGCGGACAATTGGCGGAACTGTCTAAAACTTTACCGATTGATAAGGTCAAAGAACTTTTAATTCTTGCGGAGATAAAATAAAAATGACAACTAAAAAACGATTTGCAAAAGTTAAGGTTTCAGAACGAGATATTAGAGCCATGCGATTTGATACTGATAGGCATCCTCTCTTACATAAAGTGTGGAGTGCGCTAGAAAAAAAATATTCCACCAATAATCGTCAATGGATTTTAGATAATTGTCATGGGAAGAATATTCCTAAAAAAAGTACATTTGGAGGGACTCTTAAGCGTAATATGCCAAGATCTGGAAATATGCCTGTCGAATTTAAGATGAATGAACGTAACGATCGAGAAGAAACAGAATTAAAGAAATTCCTGGATGATGTTTATCGGATTGAAGAGATCAATGCTGAACATATTGAACTGCAAAATGCTACTGATGCAGTAACCCGATTGAAGGTTATTCCAGAAGCCCGGGGAATTGCTGCAAAGCTTTCTGAAGACATTGAATATCTACAGAAGAATTACGATAAGATTGGTCTGTTTGCAATCATTCCCAACAGAGATAAACCATATAAACAAATGCGATTTATGACATTCGAGGCTTTCAGTGATGAATTTATAAAGCGTGCCAAGTCAGCATTTAGGCATGGCAAAATCCCAAACTTTGAATTTTGCCATACCAGTTATATCCGGCTTATAAGTGAAATTGTCCGTATTACCCCATGGATTATCAACAGTTGCAACGAGCAAAGGGATAGGTTGATGCTTCTCAAGCAGTCCAGCAAGAAGCCTCAGGGTGGTGGTAGAGCTGGAACTAAACCAAAATTTGCCTGCCCTCCGGCAGTCGGTAATGCCTTTATGGCGGTTTATGATTACGCTCAACATTTTGAACGTAGTCACCACGAGCTATCTTATGATGATGTTGGCAGGGGCGAACAGACTCTAAGTGGCGCAGAGGCCGCATGGAAAAAAACACATGCTACTCCTAAATTTGACTATGATAAATTGCGCCTTAAAGTTATTAACTATGTAAATAAAAATAAAAAAAATCCTTGCAGGTCTATTGATCTGGCAGCTAAAGAGCTTGCTGGATATAAAGACTTCCCATGTTCAAAAAAAATTAAGGAAAAATTCAAAGAAGAGTTGGAACCAATGAGAACCCCCAAAAAAATAAAAATCTAAGAAAAAAATGCTTTTTTTGAACTTAATCCTAGGAACTCGCCAGCCACATTCCTAATGTATAGATGATACCTTATTTTTAAACAGCAAATCAGAAATATAGCAGATGCTATATCAAACGTTTGCAAAAAATAAGGAGCATCGTATGCTGCTATCAAACAAAATCACTCCGGAGCTTTTGGCCGGTGCGACCGGATTAATTCGGCCGTTCTGTCCTGAACTCACCGCAACCAACCTAGTCGAAGCGATCAAGAACCACCGAAGCGAACAATCGCAGAAACCACAGGGCCTGCAAAAATCTTTGACCTACAAAGAGTTTGCCGCGCTTGCCGGCCTTTCGCTGCCGACCGTCCACCGCCTTGCGAAAAGCAGAGCACTGAAAACCGTGAAGGTCGGGCCACGCCTTGTCCGTATCCCTGCTGTTGAAGTTGAACGCATATTGACGGAGGGTACTAAATGAGTAACGAAAAATGCGATCAGACCGGTCTCTTGGCGGAACACCGGCCTGATCTGGAACACGGAACTGCAAAAAATATATCTCCTGCCGGACAAGAAATCAAGAATTCTTCATATAAGAAGAATGCTTCCAAGAACACCGAAAGAAAAATGAAGAGATTTCTGACTGCCTGTTCCAATATTCCGGCAACCGGTCGAGGTTGTCATCCGGCACTGCTAGGAGTCGCGAATCTTGGGGTGAACGCTGGTCTAGATGATACGGAAATATTCAACAATATCCGTAGTAAAATCCCGCCAGGGTCACGGGTTGTGCCGGACGAGGAAATCTGGCAGGCTATAGCGAAGGCCCGGAACCAGCCCGCCCCTACGCTGCGGCGTCCTTTGAAACGGCAATTGCCTGTCGTCCATAAACTGAAGAAAAAGGAGGTCGCACAGGCCGCACTGCAAGCAATCATCGCCAAGGGCGGCGGCGGTATTAGCTGCGCTGATTTAGTCAAAACTTCTCCTGTCCCAATTGATGGCTCTGAATACGATATGATTCTGCTACTAAAAACTCTTTATTCACCAGACGATCCCGTGTTTATCGGTAGAAGAGGAGATCCGGGGATAATCGGCAAGACTATCCGGACTGTGGCCCAATGGACCGCCTTCTTCCAGAATGGATATCAAAGGCTGGCCAAATTCCCGGAAGCATTATGCTGGTCCCACGAACAATTTCTTTCAGATTCGTTCCCGCACATTATGGCCAACCCGCTGTCCGGTTTGCTCGGCAAGACCAAAAGCGGCAAGGATACTTACCGTGGTGATGCATGCGTCAAGGCTTTTCGTTTCGCTGTCGGGGAGTTCGATAACTTGTCGGTGGAGGAACAGCTTGCGTTCTGGAAAGGGCTTGGCCTGCCATTATGCGCGGTCATTCATAGCGGCAGCCGTTCAATACATTCCTGGGTAAGGGTTGATGGTGTAAAGGACGCAGCCTGCTGGGAACGCGTCATCGAACAGGGCTTATTTCCGATCCTGACTGGCCTTGGATGTGACCCCGCGTGCAAAAATGAATCCAGACTGTCGAGGCTGCCGGGTATATACCGTCCTGAAAAGAATCAGTGGCAACGGCTATTGTGGTTATGCCCTGATGGAGGTGTGCTATGAGTGACACCGCAGAAGCACTAGCTGAAAAAATGAAAGAATTCATTCCGGCTTCAACAGCGCCTGATGAACCGGAAAGGATAGTAATCAGGTTGCCGAATAAAATAGGACAGACCGACGGCGACACCGTCTTGGAGACCGCGGAGGTGCTTGCCGCAACGGGGGAATTCTTTATCTTCAACAACCGGGTAGTGCAAGTTACCGGGGATCATCTGAGCGCCCCTACTTCATCGGGATTAGCCACGGATATCGAAAAATATATTGATCCGCTCGCATGGATAAAAGATCAGGAAGTGCGTCAGGGGTTCCCGGAAGCCCTTGCCCGCCGGTTGATTGAATCAGAACAGGCAAAAGCGCTTTTTTCTGTGATTTTGCTGAAGTCGAATGTTTTGCTGCCGTACCGTGATAACGGCAAGCTGAAATTCACCATAGCCGGGTATGATCCTGTTCACAAGGTATGGACATCACCCAATGCGCTGCCGGTCCGTAAGATCAGTCTGTGGCGGGCAAGGAAGGTATTACGGGGGTTGCTGCATGAATTCTGTTTTCTGGAAACCGAGCTGGATATTGCCCGCACCCTGGCATTTTTGCTCTCGCTGATGCTGGCATTACTGACCGGCGGCTGCCGCGCCCAGATATTCCACATCTGCGCCAACCGGGAAGGTTTGGGGAAGGATTACTTGATGGCTATGGCGGCAATTATCTATACCGGCCAGAAGATGGCGGATTGCGCCCCTCCAGGCTCAGATGATGAGTTCCGCAAACTGCTGCTTGCAATCTGCATTGCCGGCGATCCGTTTTTCTTTATATCCAACTTCAAAGATCATCTGGAAAGCCAGGCACTTGAACAGGCCGCCACTTCAGCCTTTATCAAAGGCAGAATCCTGGGCAAGACGGAGCTTTCAACTGCTGCCAACCGGGCAATATATGCGCTGACCAGCAACCGGGGGACTATTTCACCTGACCTTGAACGGCGGGTGCTGGACATCCGGCTTGAATTTCTGGAGGAGGAAATCTGCAACAGGCGTTTCAAGCGTGACATCCACGATTACCTGCTACGCAATAGAAGCCTGGTCTTAGCTGCGCTGTATTCGCTGGTGCAGCATTGGGCCGATGCCGGCACTCCGCTGGTTGATGTTTCGATTCCTTCGTTCACCGGCTGGAGCCAGGTTGTTGCCAGCATCCTGGTGTCGTCCGGCTTCCAGAACCCGTTCGATAAACGCAAGGTGGTTTCAGCCGCCCTGGACGACTCCGGTAACCGGGAGGATAAGAATTTTTCGATGTTACTGGATTTCTGTGCTGAACAAGGAAAAAGCATGACCCCTGCGGATATAAGGTGGCTTGCATTGCATCATGAGCTGTTCAGTTGGCTGGAAATGGAAAAGAGGAGCGGTCAGGTTGCCTTCGCAGCTATCCTTAAGGGGCGGGACCGCCGCATCTACCGGGGGCTGCGCTTGGTAATTCACCGGGGGCGGACAACCATTTATGAGGTGGAACGGGTTTAAAGGGTACGGGGATGTATATCTCCGGGTATCTCGTACATATCTCCCCTTATCCGTAAGTAGTTAATTCTGAGGTTAATTATGTATATCTTGTATATCTTGTATATCTTTTTAAAAATCTATATAAAAGAAAATAGATAATAATAATATATATAAGGCCGACAGAAAAAGATACCCGAGATACCCGAGATACCCGAGATACCAGATTTTAGGCGGAATTTGGATAAATGTCCTAACCAGCAGATACACCGGAGATAGCCGTCAGTCAACAGGAGATCCGCCAGCCCCACATGGAATGCCGAAAAAAACTTTTTACCGGCGGACTGCGGGAAAGCACGGGCGGCTTAAAGTTGACGCGCCGGATGGTGGGGTACAGCACCGGACTGGGTGCCGGAATTCCGGCTCGGCGTTGAAGTTAAAGCCGGCAGAAATCTGGCGGAACTGGAGTAAGCTACGGCTAGAAGTCGGGCAGATAAACTTCTTAAATATGGAGGGTACAATTTTTATTTTAATGCCAACGCTACTAGAAAATAGCGGTAAAAATGAATTAAAAGTCCCAATGACCAGGGAGGTCATGGGATAAAGTTATAGTTTAAAAATAGAAGAAGGATTTTAGGACAAAAATGAAAACAGAATCATTTTCCAACAAATTGAACACTTTGCTCAGCAGATCGATTTACGACGCATCTGCACAATTTGAGCTTGGGGTATGCTATGAGAATGGCGAGAACGGGGCAGCAGAAGATGCGGCAGAGGCTGTAATGTGGTTCCGGAAAGCTGCTCAACTAAATTATGCGCCTGCTCATTGGCGGCTGAGTCATTACTGCCGCGACGGCAAAGCGGGTGTAACTCAAAGTTTATCAGACGCGATGCATCATTTACAGTGTGCCGCTGACCTAGGGCTTGCCGTCGCCATGAATAAAATAGGCGATATTTACGATGATGGAAAGCTTGTACCTAAAAACCTGAAGATGTCATTCGACTGGCATCTGAAAGCCGCGATGCTCGGCAATAGGGATGCCGTGCTAAAAATTGCAGATGACTATGCTCATGGTCACGGGGTAAGGCGGTCTATAAAACAGGCCATACGCTGGTATTGCACTGCGGCCAAGAAACGGTAATCCAAACGCGCAGAACCAATTAGAATGGTCTATAAAATGGCTTATGGGTAAAGGTCGCTACAAAGAAAAAGAAGCTGCGACTGAACGCTGTCGCATCGTCCGGTAATAGCTAGGTCGGGATTCAGTCATGATTGCCGGAGCCATATCTGATCTGGACGCCGACGGAGGCAGTTGGTGACAGCCAAGTAGGGGTAAATTAAAATCGAGATGGGGTAAAAAGGGCCTATAATCTTGTGGTTTCCATCTGTTTTGAAAACGCTCGGGGCTACCATCCCCCCGAAGGGGGCACATACCACAAGATGAGTTTTTGTTTACTGTAATTGAAAAATCCGGCAAAACCGGACAGATGGAGGGCCAGGCAACGCCCATGGTTGGACATCTCTACTGGCGTGACAGGCGGGATAATGGGCGCTACCAGGCTTCTTCTATCCGGCAGGCCTATCGGACCTGGCGTATTGATCACATATCCAGGCAGTCCGGTCATGGCGATGATAGGTCTACGATTACCCACCGGAGGAGCAGCGTAACTGGACGACCAGCTGTCTATGTGGTATCGGGAATTCCGGGAGGGCGGCGATTACATCTCTGCGGTCCGACAGGCATTTGTTCCTCCCCGGGCAATATGGGCGGCCTCCACCGAACGGGATTGTATACGGCTCTTAAGAGCTGGCTGGCTGTCATAGCATGACCAGAGGAGACAAAGCCAGTACCGGACGGATGGAAATCTGGGACATCCGCAAGGCACCAATATTCCACCAGTCATCTGCCGGTATCAGGGATGTTGGTTCGGCAATGCCGCATATTTTGAAGCACTCATGTATAGGCTGCAATGACTGCCACCAGCTTGACGGGTAATTAATGGACATTGGAATGATGGTAGATACCGGCAGGCAGTCGCGTGGACGGACGGGAGGCGGGATTCTGCTGGCGGGACAGCGGTAAAAAGAGGGGAACAATGGCAGCGGATGGCTGGAGTATGGCCAAAAAGCTACAAAACGACCCATTCCGGGGTATCTCCTCGCGCGCGACCCATACTGCCCGATATTGGAGGGGGCAATTTACAACGTATTACCTTCAACACAGCCTGAATTCGTCCGGCTTGCCGGACTTTTTAGAAGTTATTGCTACTATATTATATTAATATTGAATCCTTTAATCCGGCTGGCGCATACTTCACAGGGATGATGGCAGGGCCCGCGCCCAGCCGGAGCAGTACACAAAAATACGGACGCCAGGCATACTTTGCCCGCGATCAGTTTAAGCGCTTTTGAGGCCGGGATAGCCTCGCTCCGCCCGGACATGCGCCCATGGGGCATTTTAAACAGTGGCGCTGTGAAAGCAGCGAATCAGCGTATTGTTCGAAAGCAGCAGTCAGTATTCATTCCGATAAAAAAAACTCCAGCAGACACAAAGCTGCGCCTGCTGGAGCTTATTAGTACGGTACCGGAGCGTCAGACCTTGGCGGCTGTATAATCGGCCTTGCTGACAAACGCGGTCAGGCTGCGGCCGTCTTTGGTCACAGCCTGGAAGGCATACCTTTCATTGCCCTTCTTGCCGTAGACGACTTTCTTGGTTACTTCCGCCTGGACTTTCTTCTTAGCCTTAACGTCGTAGAATGAATGCTTCATTTTGCTTTTCTCCTGTTGAGTTTGTTATTACTTGCCCGGCCTGAATCAGGCTGACTGAATAAAATTAGCCGTAAAACTATTTAATGCAAGCACAAAGCATAAATAATGAATTAACTGGCCCTTGCTTTTTGCCGAAAAAGAACCATTTTATCAAGTTTTGTTTTTCAGTTAAAGTTAAGCAAGTGAAAGAGATGAGGAGAAAAGATGTTCAAGCAGATATGGTTTCCGGAGATGATTCAGCAGCACATTCTGAGCCGTTTAGATAAAGAGCCGCTGAACTCGCATTACTATAGCACCAACTATCAAGATGTTTACGCGGCGGCGGAACGGGTGTTCGGCTCATGGGGTGGAGCCATTGAGGCCTGCGGTCTGGATTACAGTCTGATTAAGAAATATAAAAGCTGGACCCGACAGTCAGTGCTGGATGAAATCCGGCGGCTGTCGAAAGCAGGCGAACCGCTATTCTCCCAGCATGCACAGGATCATCACAAGCCTTTATACATGGCGGCGATCAAACGTTTCGGCAACTGGGGTAAAAC